>JAHFDU010000001.1:0-32499 GCA_023248835.1 Myxococcales bacterium
ACCGGTCCAATCGAAAAGCTCGACGAGCCCGAGCCGGAGACGGAGCAGCGACACGAGAAAATCACCGCTTTTTCGCAAGCGGCGATGCCGACGCCTAGCGTTCCGATCGAGACCGCCAACGTTTCGCGCGAACAACTCACCGAGACGGTCGCGCAACTCGGCTCGGAACTCGGTGATCGATTGGGGCTCGACTTCGAAGGACCGCAGCGCCAGACCACCTTGGAACTTCGACAGCGCGCCGAGAAAGCAGCCCGCACCCTGGTCGGCCAAGCCACGTTGCCGACCGGAATTGACACCGATCTGCTGGCGCGCTGGGCAGTGGCCGAAGCCGCCGGCTTCGGCGCGTTCGAGCTGATTATGGAGGACGCCACCGTCGACGAACTCTCCGTCGGGGCTTTCGATCGCGTGTTTGTCAAGCGACAGGGCGGCTGGAGCGACGCGCCACACTGGTTCTCGAGTCGCAAAGCGCTCGACCGCGCGATTGAACGTTTGGTCGCGTTCGGTGGCACGCCGACGCACACCGTCGCAGAAGTGCAATCGGTCGTGCTCGAGCGTGGTTTCGAATTGGTGGCCACAGGCCGGGCAGGCTCCGCCGCTCGCGCTGCCGTGGTTCGGCGCCTCGACGTCGCGCCGCATTCGCTCGAGGAGCTGGTAACCGAAGGCTGGCTTTCAGTCGAGATGCTCGAGCTATTTGCCAAGGCGGTCGCCGGCCGACGCAATATCCTTGTCACTTCGGCCTTTGGAAATGCACGCTCGACCTTGGTCAGCGCGCTTGGCGCTCTGGCTGGCACCACCGAGCGAATCGTCGCGCTGTCGAGTCGCAAGCTCGCCCCCAGCGGCGCTGCCACGACGCTGGTGCGTGCGGCTGGCGCAACGCTGTCGGAAGCTTTAGCGCTGGTACCCGATCGTCTCATTGTCGACGACATCCAGCTCCACGAAGCGTTGCGGGTGGTCGGACTTCTCGGTGGCGGTTTTGACGGCCTGCTGTTGTCGCAACAGGCGAGTTTTCCATCCGAAGCGATCTCGGCGCTCGAATCGATGGCGCGTTTGCAACCGAGCGCGCCGCCCGGCGAAGCCATCGATCGGGCGATCACGCGTGGCGTTCACTTGCTCGCCCACATCGACCGCATCGGCAGCAAATTTCGCGTCGCCGAACTGAGTGAGCTGAGCGCCGATCGCAGCTTGCGCACGCTCTTCGCCTGGCAGCGCGACTCGGCGCGTTTCGCCTCCGTTGGCGCACCGTCCATCATCGGCCAGACGCAGACCAACCCCTCGAACCGAATGGCGCCCCCGGGAGTGCGCGCTTAGTCCTACGTGTGGCGCGTCATCGCCATCGATCGCTCTGGTCAGGAAATCGCTGAGCGGGAATTCGCCAATGGCGAGATTACCATTGGACGCGATCCCGACCGCAATCTGGTCCTCGCGTCTTCGAGCGTTTCGCGCAAACACGCGCGCCTTCTTGCCGATCACGGCACGCTGCGTATCGTCGACGAGGGCAGCGCCAACGGCGTGCTCGTCGACGGTGTACGCATCGCGCAGCCGACTGCGGTTTCGCCGACTTCGCGCATCGAGATCGCCGAATTTGCTGTCCGCATCGAATCGGAGGTTGCGCTCGTTGCGGAGGCGGAACCGAAGACACGCCTTCGCGCCGTCGCTGGTCCCTTTGCCAACCAGGAATATGAGATCCCCTATGGCCATTCTCGGATTGGGCGCGCCGAGGAAAATGAATTGGTCTTTCGCCACCCGTCGCTGTCGCGACGTCACGCGCATTTTGAACATCACCGCGGCCACCTCGAAGTGGTCGACGGCGGCAGCGCCAATGGCACCTTTGTCAACGATCGCCAGGTCACCCGCTCCTCACTCCATGCCGACGATCGTTTACGCGTCGGCGAACTGGTCTTTGATGTACTCGAGGGCTCGTCCGATCCGCTCGCGCGACGGCCGCAACGCCTGATTGTGCTGATCGGAGCCAGTCTAGCAACCGTGGTGTTGTGGTGTGTCGCGATTGGGCTGCTTTTGCGCAGCGCGCCAGCGCTCGAATCACCCGCCGCGCCGGCAATTGCGCACTTGATGAACGAAGCCTCCACGAAACGGCAAGCGGCGCGAACGCTACTTTCGCAACATCGCTACGCCGAAGCCAAACTCGAGGCCGATGCAGCGCTCGAACTCGATCCGGCAAGCAGCGAGGCGCGCACGCTCGCCGAGCGCGCAGCCGAAGGTCCCGCCGACGAACGCAAGCTAGCCGCTGCTACTGCCGCGCTTTCAGTGGGAGATCGACAAGGCATCGAGCGCGCGGCGGCGCTGCTCGGCGACATGTGCCTCGGCTCCGGACCCACTGAAGAGGCGCGCAACAAGGTCTCCTCTGCGCTGATCGCCTACGCACTTGACCGACTCGGTCGACGCGATTTTCCGCAGAGCAATTGGGCCCGCTGCCGGGCCTACGAAGTCAATCCCGGCAGTCGCGGCGAGCCGGCGATGGCGCGCATCGAAGCACGCTTGCGACGTCTGGCGCCGCAGCTCGGCTGCTCACCCTAGCGCCACATGCCGTTTTTCGTTAAGTTTCGCAACGAAGTCGGCCGCTTCTCCGAGGGAATGCACGAACTCCCCGCGGGCGCGAATGATGCGCAACTTACTCAGCTGAGAGCGCACCACGGCAGGCGCATCGACATGGGGCTCGAAGAATTCTTGCGCACTTACAATGGTGTGAGACTTTTTTTCGACAGCTACGTACTCTGGTCTGTCGAACGGCTCCGCGCCACCTCGGTCGAGAACGCGGAAACGGTGCCGATTGGCGAAGCGAACGAATCGCCGTTGTTTTTGCGCAGCGACGGGCGAGTGTTGCAAGAAAACGACGAACAGGATCTCATTGTCGCCGGCAGCGACGTCGAGCATTGGCTGCTGGCAGTGGTCGCGCGCGACGCGCTGCTATTTGACCAAAATGGCGAATATCTCGCCGTATTCGACGACGACGAGGTTGCTCTCGAGGTGCGAAAAAAGCGGGTGCGGGTCGGTCGCAAACGCGATCCCGGATCCGCCGCTTGGGTCTTCGAAGCGGCTGAATTGGCCCTCGAGCTGGGAGATGAAGCGAGCGCTCTGCTACTGGCAGAGGAGGCCGCCGTACTCGACAAAAATGCAGGCGAGGTATGGCAATTCGTCGCTCGATTGAGTCAACACCGAGGCGACAACGCTAGAGCCGAAATCGCTTTTGCCGCGGCCGCTCACGCTTCGCGCCGCTCGGAAACCCGAGCGCTGCGCTTTGCCGAAGCCGCGCGCGTGGCCGCTTTGAATCAGCATTCTAGCGACGATTATCGTCGCCAAGCACTCGCCGCGAACGCAGATTGCGCGAACGGTTGGATCACCGAAGCGACTGCCAAACTTGCGACAGGTGAGATCGACAGCGCCGACGAATTGGCCGGTCTCGCGCACGCGATCGATCCGAAAAGAGCAGCCGACGTTTGCAGACAGATCCGCATCCGCCGCTCGCTCAGAACGACTGTTTAATGCGATTTCGCGCCAAGAATCTGCGCCAGTAGTTTGCCCTATTCCACCGACGGCTCTTGTGCTAAAGAACAAAAAATGGAACGCCAATACACCGCGCGCCTCGATCCGGTGGTCCACCCTCATTTCACCGGTCTGCGACTGACTTACATTTTTTGATCATGATCGCTTGCGCGCGCTGCAGTCAAACCAATCGAGACGGCGCTCTGTTTTGTCAGGAATGCGGCAACAAACTCGAGCCGAAGCGCAATACCCTCCTGTGTGGCGGCTGCGGCGCTGACAATCCAGCGGGGATGCGCTTTTGCCGCAGTTGCGGGGCTGCACTTCTTCCCCCGGCGAAGACTCCAAGCACAGCGCAGTCCGCCGATCTTTCAGTGTGCGCCTCATGTCAACAACCAACCCCGGCGGGATTCTCGTTTTGCCAACATTGCGGGCAACCGCTCGCGCAAAATGCACCACTGACTCGGCATCCCACGCCCCCGGCAGGCGTGCCACGCGCGCTCGGACCGCCGGTGGTGGCGGCGATGCCAAAACCGATCGTTGCAAGTTCGCGTCACCGATTGGTGACTCTTGGCAAGGGCGCCACCGAAAACGCAACTCCGATTGTTGATGAAATATTCGACGTCGGACGCCGCGAAGGAGCTTTGCATTTTCCGCACGACGTCGAACTGGCCTCACGTCACTTGCGCATCGAAACGCGTGGCGGTCGTTCGCTCTTGCGTCCGCTCGACCGCGTCAATGGCGTCTACGTCCGTCTGCGCCGCCCAACTCAGATTTTAGACGGGGCGCAGTTTATTGTCGGCGGACAGGTACTGCGTTTCGAGCTCCTGAATGAGGGTGAGCATGATCGCGAGCCCACTTGGGAACATGGCGTCGAACGCATCGGCTCTACCATTGCCTCGACGTGGGGCCGCTTACATCAGCTGACGCGAACCGGCACCACTCGCGATCTGAGACACCTCAGCACGCCAGAAATTCTCATCGGGCGCAGCGAGGGATCCATTCAATTTGCTGACGACAAGCAGATGTCCAAGGCGCACGCGCGGCTTCGCCACGGGCCAAACGGTGTCGAACTCGAAGATTGTGGATCAGAGACCGGAACGTTTGTGCGCATCCCCGACTGTCATCCTCTGGTGTCGGGTGACGTTCTGCGTTTTGGTCAGCAGCTACTGCGTTTTGAAGTCTAGTTCGATATATTCATCCTCGCTGGCAACATTGCGCGGTGCAACCTGCATGAATGAACCATACCACAAGAGTTGCGCTTCCGAGCTTGCCCGGGTCCAAGCAACTCACAGCCCGGTTAAGATTCCCCTCACGGTTTCCACCTCATGTAAGTGAGGAGGATTGAGCTCCAAAAAGCGTTGGTACTCGCTGCGCGCGGCGGCGCTCTCATGGCGTTCTTGCAAAATGTCGCCGAGCAGCTTGTGCGCTTCCGGCGAGCGTTCATCGAGTGCCACCGCGCGCTCGGCCTCCTCGAGCGCATGAGAAAGATCCTTTTGTTTGAGCAAGCGCTCCGCCAGTTTCAACTCAGCCATCGCCAAGCGGTGATTGCGCAACTCGTCGCTGTCGGCAATTGGATCAGCCGGCAGGTCGACCGGCGGCGATCGCGTGCCCCCTTGTAGCTCAGCCGCGATGTCGAACGCGCGATAGCGTCCGAGCGCATGCGGCCCCTCCCCCACCCACAACATCATCGCGGTGGCATCGACCACCACAGAATGAGTCGCGATGATGGCATCGAGCGCGTTGCGATTGCCGAGGCCCAATGCTTCACCGCCAACGCCGCGTTTGTCGCGCAGCATCTCGAGCATGCGACGAGGATCGATGTTGCCGCGCTGTTTCTGTAAAAGTTCGACGGCGCGGCGATAGCGCGCACCCGAGGTAAGGTAGCGTTTTAGCCGATCGTTTTCGGCATCGCCGGAAAACGAAGGCGACAGCGCATGGTTCGAAAGCGCGAGGGTCCCCTGCGCATCTAGTCGGCGCACCTCGAGCCGGCGCGGCGTGCGCTCGAGCACCACCGCTTCACCCGTCTTGCCATCTCCCACCAAATAAAAATCGGGCACCATCACTGGAGTTGAGCGCACCAGGCGCACCACATCGGCAATCGAATGCGCCTCTTCCATCACCTGGCGCAGCAGCAACTCAATCGGCATCCCCGACCGGCCCTTGTCGTCGCTGCGCGCCGCGTTGACCGAAACATAAATGCGCTCGGAGTTGATTCCGGTCACCACTCCTGCCATGCCAGCCCACGCGATCGAAACAAACGGCAGCTGCCCCTCGGGACGAAAAAACAGCACCGCCTTTTCGCGATCGAAAATCTCCGGCCCCTCGAAATCGAAATTCCGTCCGATGATAAGATGCCCATTGGGGGTGGCGCTGCCCGAAGCCGCCATCGCAGTGCAGCCGAGCATCGGCGAGCCTTCGAGTCCTTGCGTGATGTCGTGCAGCGAATGGTAAAAAATCACTCGCTCGTAGGCGGGCAAGAAATCGCCGTAGCGATCGATCATACCGTCCGCAAGTCCGGCCAACTCGGCTTGGGCCCGCGCCAAGATCGAGTCGCCGAGATGACGGTAGCGCCACATCACACCGAGCCGAATCAGGCGGCGCGCCAGCGACGACGGCACATATTTTTCGAATTCGGAGAACATGAAGTCCTCCTGCTCCAGCAGCACCGGGTTGGCCAATCGCGCGTGCGCCAATCCCATGCTGTAGGGATCACCGGCAAGGTGAATTTCCCAGATGCCGCGCTCTTTGCTGATCCAATTTTCGCCGATCATGCTGCGTGGGCCACGTGCTTGCAGCGCCGGCGCGATGCCGCTTGCCGATCGCCGCCCGTCGAGTGCAGGCGGCGGCCGCATTCGTGTCGCGATGCCGAATACCACCTGCGCTACCAGAAAGACCACGACCACAACGACGGAAGCGACACCGAGCTTGCGCAGCCGCGAACGGCGACGACGCAGCGGCGCGTTCAAAAACGCAACATCTTGTTGGGCAATCACGACGGCGCGCAATGTAGCAAAGTTGCTCGTTGACATCTACGCCTACCCACGGCACGCTGCGTTGACTTTTTTCAAGGAGAACACGATGGGACTTGGAGACAATCGCCGCTCACCCAAAATGCGGCGCAAAATAGCGCAACGCAAAAAACTCGCTCGCATCAAACGTCGCCGCGCTGAAGCCGCCAAAACGCGATCGACGAGCAAACCCGCCGCCAAGCCCAGCCGCAAGAAGGCAAGCTAGATACTTACTCGAGGCCGAATTGGTCAGGACTACTTGCAATCTGCCCAAGTCGGGCCGATTCCGACATCGACTTTGAGCGGCACCGACAACTGCATCACCTGCTCCATCACCGTGACCAGACGCGCCGCGACGGCGGTGGCTTGCGCTTTCGGCGCTTCGAGCACCAGTTCGTCGTGCACGGTGAGTAGCATCGCCGCCTCGGGAAATTCTTGCGTTAGCATCCGATCGACCCCAAGCATCGCCAGCTTGATGAGGTCGGCCGCCGAGCCCTGCAGTGGCGTGTTCTTGGCCATGCGTTCGGCCGCCAAGCGCACATTGCGATTGCTGGCGCGCAACTCGGGGAGCGGACGAAAACGCCCCAGCATGGTGCGCGCCCCACCCTCACGTCGCGCCAATTCGACCAGCTCGCTCATATAGGCGGCCACGCGAGCGTAGGTCTTTGAATACTGTTCGATGTAGCGTTTGGCGTCGCCGCGATCGATACCGAGCCGGTCGGCCAGACCGAAATCGGAAAGGCCATAGACGATGCCGTAGTTGATCATCTTGGCCGCCCTGCGCAGCTCGGGCTCGTCGGCGCGATCTGCGCCGAACATTTCGATCACGGTGCGGCGATGAATGTCTTCCGATTGATGGAAAGCGTCGGTGAGCACCGGATCTTTGGACAGATGCGCCAACATGCGCAGCTCGATTTGCGAGTAGTCGCCGGCGACCAAGAGCTTGCCGCGCGCCGCCACAAAAGCATGGCGAATTTTCAGCCCATGTTCGGTGCGAATCGGCACATTTTGCAAATTGGGATTGACCGACGACAACCGTCCGGTGGCAGCGACCGTCTGCTCGTACGAGGTGTGCAGCCGCCCAGTGTGCGCGTCGACCAAAAGCGGCAGCGCATCGACATAGGTGCCTTTCAGTTTCGCCAGCAGTCGATGCTCGGCAATTTTCGCCGCGACGGGATGCAGCGGCGCCAGGGTCTCGAGCACGTCGGCGTCGGTCGAAAAACCGGTTTTGGTTTTGCGAACCGGCGGCAGCGCCAGTTTTTCGAACAGCAATTCTTGCAGCTGCTTGGGCGACGCAAGATTGATCTCACTGCCCGCCACGGCTTGCACTTCGCGCTCGATTGCTTGCAATTCTTGGTCAAGTTCGATCGACAGCTTGCGCAACATTTCGACATCGAGTTCGATGCCTTTGCGCTCCATCACCGCCAGCACCCGCGCCAGCGGCAATTCAAGATCGTCAAAAAGCTTGGTGAGCTCTTGCGCCTCGAGTGCGTCGCGCATCTTCTGGCCCACCCGCAACGTCGCCTCGGCCTCTACCGCCGAAAACGCGGCCGCGCGAGCTATTTCTAGCGAGTCAAACAGTAGCTTTTTTTTGCTGGTGCTCAGCAGCGCCGCTCGATCTCCGATGGTCTCGGTGAGTTGTTCGGTCGCCAGCGCCGCCAACTCTTGCGCTCGGGTGGGGTCGAACAAATAGGCCGCGATCATCGGATCGCAAACCACACCGTTCAGGTGAATGCCGTGCGCCAACAACACCAGCTCCGCCTGCTTGACATCATAGACATGCTTTCGCGGCGTCGGCGACTCAAGGAGAGGGCGCATGAGCTCGAGCCCTCGCACAAGTCCAAGTTGCGACGGCGCACCCAGATACCGATGCGCAATCGGCACATAGATCGGTGCGGCTTCTGCGCATGACAGCGCCACGCCCACCAGCACCAGCGGTGGCGATGCGGTTTGAAAAGTAATCGCGATTTCGGCTGCACCCGAAAATGCCGCGACGGCTGAGCTAAGCTCGTTGGCGTCGGTGAGGACGCGCACTTCTGGTCGTGCTAGACGAACCACGGGAACAACCGGCGGTGCAAGCGGCGCGGAACCAACCTTTGCCGGCTGCATCCGCTCGAGCAGGCGCTCAAATTCAAATTCACGCAGAGCGCTCTCCACCCGCGCCATGTCGGGCTCTTGGCGGCGCAGCGCTTCGATCTCGACTGCTACTGGCACCGCGTCGTCGAGCGCGACCAATTTGCGCGACAGTCGCAGCGCATCGACGTTGACCTTTAGCTTTTCCGCGACCGACTGCGCACCGCGCAATCCTTTGATGGCGGGCACCTCTTCGAGACGCGACAGCAAAGCATCGAGCGATCCGAAATGCGCTACTAGCGCGCTTGCGGTCTTCGGCCCGACCCCCGGCACTCCGGGAACGTTGTCGACGCTGTCGCCCATCAGCGCCAGCACGTCGCCGAGCTGTTCCGGCGCCACGCCAAATTTTCCGACTACCTCTGCCGCGCCGTAGAAAAATCCCTGCGGTGTATTTTTCATGGTGTCGAGCAGCCGACAATCGTCGCCGACCAGCTGCATCAGGTCTTTGTCGGACGAAACGATCACCACACGCTGCTTTTTCTCGCGCGCTTTTCTGACCAGCGTTGCAATGATGTCATCGGCTTCATAGCCGCGGAGCTCGAGCATCGGCACGCCAAACGCTTCGACCATTTTTCGCACCGTGGCGAATTGCGGTTTCAGATCGTCGGGCGGCTCGGTGCGATTGGCTTTGTACTCGGCATAGAGATCATTGCGAAACGAGTGAGCGCCAGCGTCGAACACCACCACTAGATGCGACGGCCGCTCGGCAAGCTCAAGCTTGATCAGCATTTGGGTAAACCCGTACACCGCACCCGACGGCACACCAGCGCGGGTAGTCAGCGGCGGCAGCGCATGGTAGGCGCGAAAAATAAATCCGCTGCCGTCGACGATGTAGAGCACGTCTGAACCGGGATCGGTCATTTGATTTTCAAGCCACCAATGAGTTCGTTCACGTCGTCGATTTTTTCTTCGCTGAGAAATTGCTTCAGTTCTTCGCCAATGCGTGCAGCGGCGCTCGGTTCAGCGAAATTTTGGGTACCCACCTGCACCGTGGAGGCGCCGGCGAGCAGAAATTCAACGACATCCTCGCCCGACTGAATGCCGCCGATGCCGGAAATCGGCACGTCAGGGAGCGCGCGATGCACCTCAAAGACCATGCGCAGCGCCACCGGCTTGATCGCCGGGCCCGACAGGCCGCCGAAGATGGTCGCGATGCGCGGCCGACGGCGACGCGCATCGATCGCCATCGCTGAAATGGTATTCACCACCGACAGGCCGTCGGCACCGCTCTCGATCGCGGCTCGGGAAATTGACACCACATCGGTACAGTTCGGTGTCAATTTGATGAGCAGTGGCTTCTTGATCGCGGCGCGACACGCACGCACCAGATCGCGCAAGACGTTCGACTCGGTGCCAAATTCGACGCCGCCCTTCTTGATGTTGGGACAGGAGACATTCATCTCGAGCGCGTCAACGCCGTCAAGTGCGTCGAGGGCGGCGCCACACGCTACATATTCGTCGATCGTTTCCCCAAAAAAATTGACCACCACGTTGGTTCCACATTTGCGCAAAAAGGGCAGCTTATTTTGCGCGAACCCGTCGACGCCGACATTTTCAAGACCGATGGAATTGATCATGCCCGCAGCGGTTTCGCAGATGCGCGGCAACGGATTGCCAGCGCGAGGTTTTGGCGAAATGCCTTTGGTGACAATTCCGCCGAGCGCTCGCAGGTCTAAGAAGCGATCGAATTCCGCGCCATAACCAAAAGTTCCCGACGCGGTCCAGATTGGCGATGAGCAATCAAGCCCTGCGAATTTCACCCCAAGATTGGTCATGGCATCTCAATCTTCGCCGCGTCAAACACCGGCCCGTCGGTGCAAGCGTAGGCAAACGCGCGTTCACCGCCCGGCGTCGGAATCGCGCAGCCGAGACACACCCCAAAACCGCAGGCCATCTCGCCTTCGACCGAGACCAAACAGTGGAGCGAATATTTTCGCGCCAACTCGACCACCGACCTCATCATCGCATTCGGCCCGCAAGTGTAGAGCACCGATGGAGGCACCGACTCTAGATCGGCAAGATATTGAAGCAGAGCCGAAGTGACGCGACCGGAGACGCCGCACGAACCATCTTCGGTGGTCAGCGTTAGCGCGCAGCCAGTGCGTTCGATCTGGTCGAGCAAAACCAGATCTTGCACAGTTCGCGCGCCGTAAAACAGATGCACCGCGGCGCCATTTTTTTTGCCGCTTCGGCATGCCACAACAGTGGCGCCAAGCCGACTCCGCCGGCGACCAAGATTTCACGCCGATCTTTCACCGGAGCCGGAAAACCGCGACCCAGCGGACCGAGCAGATCGAGGACTGCGCCCACGGTCGCTGCTCCGAGCAGCCGGGTGCCGCGGCCGATCGCTTTGCCGAGCAGTTCGCATTCGCCGCCCGGCAGCGCACGCAAGATCGAAAAAGCGCGCGGCAGCAGCGGATCGCGCCCCCAATCGCCGCGCACCATGACGAATTGACCCGGCTGCGCCGGCGCCAGCGCTTCGCAACCGTCGAGGCGCAGCACGAAGCTTGAGCGCCCAAGCTCTCTTCGCTCGACGACGCGCGCCCGCATCTGCATGGCGGCGATGCTACGCGGCGGCGCTTTCAAAGTCTATGGGAAGTGCCGGCGCCGATGAAACAGGAGAAGGAACAAGCCCAGAAGCGCGACTCCACTTGACCCCGCGCTCGAGGCAAACGAGCAGCCGCCGCTTTGGGTCATCTGCGTCGGATCATCCGTCGGTGGTGGATCTGTTCCGGGGTCAACGACTGCTGCGTCCGCCATGTCGCTTGGGTCGACGACGGCGGCGTCGTGCGCGGCCAGATCGGCCGGCGCGGCATCGTACGGGATCGGGATTGCATCCGGTACGCCGATGAGATCGGGCGAAGCGCTGTCGTGCGCGATCGGCGCATCCACCGGTGCTGCATCGGGCCCGGGGCTGGCGTCCACCATATCGGGCGTCGCAGCATCCACCATCGGCGCCGTCACCGTCACTGTCAGCGTGTTGCTCGAGGCCTGATCGCCGCTGTTGCTGGTGTCGCCGTCGCAGGAGTTGCCGGAACCAAAAATCGTAAATGAGCCGGCACTGGCGGGTGCGGTGACACGAAACGTCACCGTCAAACTGCCAGCGGAGAAATTGATCGGACTTGAGTGAAAAAGCTCGTTCTGAAACACTGTCGTCGAACCGCTTACCGTCGCCAAGTGCGCGCTAGAACCACTCACCGCAATGTCGACGCCACCGACGATCGCGGCGCCGCCCTGGATCAGCAGCGTATAGGTGGCCGATGCGTTGGTGGCGAGCGAAGCGGGGCCGCTCAGTGTTACGACGGGAGCGCTGCCGGCAGAATGGCAGTCATTGCAGTTGATGCCCTCTTTGCCGGAATAGCCAGTAATGCCCCCGCTGCGCGCAAAACTCGGCCGTGAAACCAGCAACCAGCCAACCCAACAGACGGCAAAAACGAACAACCTCACGTTTCGCCACCTCTTAACAGGAGAGGAAACCCGCATATGCAACCATATAAAACAAGACGATTATATCACGACACTGACAGATTAATTACATTAACAAATCTACATTACATCTAACA
The DNA here is from genome assembly GCA_023248835.1 of Myxococcales bacterium. Lineage (GTDB taxonomy): Bacteria > Myxococcota_A > Polyangia > Palsa-1104 > Palsa-1104 > JAHFDU01. The sequence continues at coordinate 12,206 of JAHFDU010000001.1, forward strand.
ATCCGATCCATTCCGCTTGCGGCAAAAGAAGCGTGGACGCGTGCACAAACGGATCATCGCCAGATGGGAATTAGTCAATGTCTCCGCGATCTGCAGGACATGTCGATTTGGCGCCACGCAGAAGGTCGAAGGCGATTGCGAAATTATCGCTCGCACCCTCCGTTGCCGAATCGACAAGGTCAGCAAATAGGTTCCAGCTCCCTTCTTCTCCTGCTTTTTTGTGCTCTGCAGCCGAAACCGGAAGTAGCCAGTAGAAACCGTTGGCGAAATTAGTTCCTGGATTTTGATGCCAATCGGCTGGTTTCACCAGATCGCCAGGACCTGTGGCGATGTCGAACGGACCAAGGCCAGCGACCAGCATGTGAGGCGTAGCTGACAAAATCACAGAATGGTCCAAAATAGAACGAGTCCATGGCTGCTTCCCGGGTCCAAACATCAGAGTGTCGGTGATCGCAAAATGCTCACCGCCCCTCATCCATGACGCGAAATCTTGTGCGGCGAGCGCGAACCATGTCACCAGCGGAGGATGCTCGACTTGATTCCAATCCCAAGCGGGCAAAGTTCGTGGCTCCGAAGAAAGCGCCACGCCAATACGACTCGGAAATGGATCTTCCTGTTCGCTGTTGTTGGTGGCGAGCACAAGTTCAAAGTGTCTGAATGCGGTTCGCCGCTCTCGTTCGGACTGTTCTATCGCGCACAAACCAACGGTCGTAAACAACCAGATCACCGGCGAGTGCTGGTCCCATGAAAACATGCGTGCGAGAACAAAAATATCCGTTTCAAATGTTAGGTTCGCAGGCGGAACGTACAGTCGAGTTGCGTGATGACGCTCGAAGAGATGAAAGAGGCCGGCACGCATCCCTACCCGGACCACGGGCGAGCGCAGATCTTTCACGCCACTGTCACCGCGCTGCGCACGCTCGGGTACCAGGTGGTGGTGGCCGACTCCGGCAACGGAAAAATCAAGACCGCGCCAAAACTGGTCACCGCCGTCGCGCACGGCAACGCCTACTCTGCAGTGGCGACAGAAAACAGCGTCGCCTGGAATGTTCACATCGTGCCGTCGTCCAAAGGCGCGGTTCTGCACGCCGAGCCGCGTGGTTACAGCGGCGGCCAGGCGGTCGATCCAACTCGCATGAACGCATCCTACATGGAGCGCCTGTTTGCGACGCTCTACCAAGAGATCGACAACAATTTGTCCAATTGATCGCGGAAAGAAAAAGGCGCGTATCCCGTTCAGAGATACGCGCCTTTGGTGGTAGCGGGGGCCGGATTTGAACCGACGACCTTCGGGTTATGAGCCCGACGAGCTACCAGGCTGCTCCACCCCGCATCAACAGGGCGATAGCTCTACCCTAGCCGCTCGCATGCGTCAAGCCCCGACTCGACAAAATCGCTCACTTCTGGTTTGTTGACGACGGCGAGCGGACAAAATAAAATGAACCCATCATGAAAAATTCTGTTCCTTGGATGGCAGTACTGGCGGCGGGCCTCATCAGCGCTACATCCGCTCGAGCAGACGACCGCGCGGTGGCGCGAGAGCACTACCAGAAGGGCACCAAGCTGTTCGACTTGGGCCAGTTTGACGATGCGGTCAAGGAATATGAAGCCGCCTACCAGGTCAAGGATGATCCGGTTCTGCTCTACAACATCGCGCAGGCACACCGATTGGCCGGCCACCACGAACGAGCGATCTTCTTTTACAAGAGCTTTTTGCGCCGCATGCCCAAAGCGCCCAACCGCGAAGACGTGTTGCAAAAAATCGCCGAGCTGCAGCGCAAGCTGGACCACCCTGAGCCTGGTCCGGCGCCAGAACCGACACCAACCCCAACCCCGACTCCGACGCCGGCACCGACGCCGATTGCGCGCCCGCAACCGCTGCGCCCGACACCAGTCAAGCCGGCGCCGGCCCAAGCCGGACAAACCATGAAAATCGCCGGGTTTGCCCTGATTGGAGTGGGCGCCGCTGCATTGATCGGAGGTGTCGCCGCCACCGGATTAGCAGCGAAGTATGCCGGTGACGCGACTGTCGGAAACAGGTTTCATCCCGACGCAGCCGCATCGCTGAGTGCGGCCCAAAATGCTTCTTTCGCCATGTACGCCATCGGCGGCGCTGCCGTGATCGCCGGGGCGGTGTGCGTCGGTCTCGGGTACAGCGACGAGGCCGCCGCCAAGAAGACCAAGCGCGTACAGATCCTGCCGCTGCTAGCACCGAACTACGCTGGCGCCAGCGTCTCTTTCAGCTTCTAGCCCCAATGCCGTTCACTTAGTTAGGACCGTGCATGCTGGGGGAGCGCAAAGCGCGAAATCGAAGCACCATCGAGGATCGTCCTTCGACAAGCTAGAGGACGCACGGATATGGAATCTTGACTGAATGGCATTGCTTCTAGGCTTTGGCAAGTTCCATAATTCTTTTGAACTGCTCGTCGGTGAGCGGCACAAAAGAGAGTCGTCCCTGCCGCACCAGCGGACTGTCGGCAAACAGCGGGTCCGCTTTGATCACCCCAAGAGTGACCGACCGGGCGAACTGTTCGACAAATTTCACGTCAACCATCAGCCCGCTTTTCTCGTCGATGTAGGCAGGTTTGACGATCTTGGCCAAACCCACTGCGGCCCGCTCATCACCGGTGTGATAGACCACAGCGTCGTCGCCGAGCGCGGCCGAGCGCAAATGTTTGAGCGCGACCGGGTTGGCGATGCCGTCCCAGGCGGTGCGCTTGGCTTGCTTGAGGTTTTGTAGGCTATAAACACTTGGTTCGGTCTTCAATAGAAAATGTGCCATGCCCCCCTTTACCACATTCCCGATTTAGTGCTATACGCGCCTCATGCGTACAACCTTTGCACTTTTGCTGGTTCCTTTGGTTTTCTCCACCGCCGCCCGCGCCGATGATTTGCCCAAGTGGGAGTTTGCGATCTCGCTGCGCCCCACCGACGGGGCGATGTATGACGGCTACGCCACCGAAGCGTTTCGCCAAGGCAAGTATGAAGAGGCGATCACCAAGCTCAACGAGGGCATCACCAAGGCCGACCACTACGAACAGGGCTACTACTGGCTCGCTTACGCTTACAAGCACAAGCACGACTGGCAACATGCAGCGGAGAACTATCGCCGTTACATCGGACTTCACCCCGAAAAGGGCGACGCCTATTTCGGCCTCGGTGCAGTTTTAGTACAGCTTGGCGACAAACTCGCCGCCAAGGCCGCCTACGAAAAATACATTGAGCTCGAAAAATCTCCCGCCAAGCAAAAGTTCATTGAGCAGTCCAAAGCCGCGGTGGCCGACATCAATCGCGAGTTGACTCCGCCCGCCGCCGATCCACGCGAGCGTGAAGCCGCCGGTGATCGCGCCTTGGCTGCAGGCAGCTATACTGAAGCCGAAAATGCGTTTCACACCGCGCTCTCTGCTGATGGGAAAAATGGCCGACTCAAAGAGAAACTCGGCCGCACTCTATATCTCGAGAAGCGCACCGACGACGCGGTCAAGGTGCTGTATGAAGCAGTGCAGCTCGACGCCAAAGCCCCGATCGCCTGGTACAACCTCGGTCGCGCGTTGCGCAAAGCCGGCAAATTCAACGACGCGATCACCGCTTATCGCACCTACAGCCAGCTGCAGCCCGACGACGTCGATGTCTACTATGGCCTTGGCGAAACCTACAAAGCGGCGGGCGATCGCGTCCACTCCATCGAAGCGCTGCGCAAGTATGCCACCGAGCAGAAAAAACCCGAATCGCGCCAGCTGGTCGACAAAGCGCGTGCCGAGATCCAGGCGCTCGAGGCCGAAGAGATCCGCGCTCACCAGAGCGGCAAACTACCCGAGGAATAGAGCGGGAGCGCCTGCAGCCAACGTTTCGGAAAAACCGGGAGTCTTCACCAGCGAGTGCCACATCGCCGGCCGGTAAACATCCCCCGCCAAGAGCGATGTAACAATTCGAACCAGTCCTTCGCGTCCTTGTGGACGGACCAAGACTTGTCTGAAAGCGCGGCTATAAAATTCGTGCACCAGCCGTTTGAACACATCCATGCCAGCGATGCACTGCTCTTGGTAGGGGGCAAACCGCGCCGCCGAAAAATCGCCGTCAGAGAGCGCCGCATCGATGTGAGCGGCAGCAAATTTCGCGCCCTGGGTGGCGAATAGAACGCCGGTGGAAAACAGCGGGTCAACAAACGCCGCGGCGTCGCCGACGAGAAGACGGCGATCGCCGCAGAAGCGCCGTGAACGATACGACCAATTGGCCTCGCTCCCGATCGCGATGCGCGGCTTGGCATGACTTAGACGACGGCGCAGGCCCGGCAGCTCAGAAATTGCCGATTGCATGATTTCTTCCGGAGTGCCGCCGCGGTGACCTTTGGTGAACTCCTTTTCGAGCACCAACCCGACTGAGCTATCACCGTCGGCAAAATGGATATTCCACCACCATCCATGCGGAAACAGACCGATGACGATGTTGCCAACATCCGGCCCCTCGGCGCGCTCGACTCCCTCAAACTGCGCGAACACCGCGACGTTGGTGGTCACCAATTCATCCGGAACTTTCAAGTCTTCGCGCCGCGCCAGCAATGCGTCGCGCCCGCTGGCGTCGACAAACAGGGGCGCAGTCGCCGAACCGGACCCGCTTGGGCCAACGAAATCGACGGTCACACCGTTGGTGGCAATCCGGACATCGCGAACGCGGGTCGACTCGCGCACTTCGGCGCCCACGACGCGGGCGCGATCAAGCAGCAGCTTGTCGAAGATGGCGCGCTTGACCTGAAATGCGTGCGGGTAGTCGCCGCGAATCGCGTCTTTGAAATAGTAGGTAAACTCGACCCCGGTCTCTTCGTTGACAAAGTGCGCACCTGGTTTGTGCATCATGTGCGCTTTGAGATCGTCGAGCACGCCGAGTTCGCTCCAGATTTCATTGCTAAACGGCAGCAGCGATTCGCCGATGTGGAAGCGCGGAAATTTTTCCTTCTCGAGCAGCAGCACTGAGCGACCACGCTGACGCAAAAAATTGGCCGTCGACGACCCGGCTGGTCCTCCTCCGGCAATGATGACATCGTAGTCGAATCTCATAGGGCCGATTTTTATCACATCTTAGGAGGAGTCGCGCATGCATCCACATCGCCCACAATCCACCATCGGACGCAGTCTAGAAAGAGCATCGCAGTGGGCTAGTCGGTGGGCGGGCAGTTCATGGGCGTTCTCGTTGGCGGTATTGGTGATTCTGACCTGGCTCACCACCGGCCCGCTGTTTCATTTCTCCGATACTTGGCAGCTGGTGATCAACACCTCCACCACCATCGTCACTTTTTTGATGGTGTTTCTCATTCAGCGCGCCCAGAACAAAGACTCGCTGTCGATTCAGCTCAAACTCAACGAGATCGTTGCTTGTCTTAAGGGGGCGAGCAACAGACTCATCGATATCGAGGATCTCAGCGAGGGCGAGCTCAACATTTTGCACGAACACTTTCGTGCGTTGGCGCTGAGCGCAAAACAAGACCGCGATCTGTTCAAATCCCATTCCGTCGATGAAGCGCAGCGACGGCATCACCGCAAGAAGCACGAGGAGAGCGGCATCAATGAAAATAAATAATTGCGGTTGTCACCGCTGCCCACGCCACCAGATTGGCGATAAACAAACGATCACCGAGCATCTCTTCGGTCGGAGAATCTGAAGTCGGATGGCCCGAGATCAGCATCGAAAAACGGGCCAGGCCGAGCGCTGCGAACGGCGCCGTCCAAATCATGCGGCTCGAGTGAAAAAAACGCACGGTGTGGGGCGCCCGGGTATAGAGAATGTAAGAGATCAGCGTCGCCATCGCCGTCACTGCCAAGAGGACGCGCAAAGTGGGCAAGCGATAGCTGCTCAGCACCGGCCTTTGCAGCGCCGCTTGCTCGCCCGCGACCGCAAGTTCATGCGCTCGCTTGCCGAAGCCGAGATAACAGGCAAGCAGTCCCGTACACAACAAGAGATACGGCGAGGCCTCGACCGAGATCGCCATCGCTCCACCCACCACCCGCAACAAGAAACCAAACGCAATCAAAAGTACGTCGAGATAGACCACCCGCTTGAGATAAAGCGAGTACGCAACGTTGGAGATTAGATAGGTGAGAGCGCAAACGGCAAGCTCCGGTCGCAGCAAGAGCGCGCCCAGCAACCCGGTGAGTGCGAGCAATCCCGAGAGCAGCTGCGCCTGCAGCACCAGCAGCCGCCCGGCCGCAATCGGGCGCGTTTGTTTTCGCGGATGGGCGCGATCTTTTTCGATGTCGATGACATCGTTCCACAGATACACCGCGCTCGACAGCGCGCAGAAAATCGCCACCGCAATCGCCGCTCGCCCGAGCGCCACCCGATCGGTGAGCTGCTTGGCAAACACCAGCGGCGCAACAACAAACAAATTTTTCACCCACTGACGCGGGCGCGCAGCTTCAAGTGCAGCCAGAAACATGGGCCAGGACTGTAGCCGAAAACGGCCGATTGCACAGCGATTTGATCAACCGCAATCGTTCACGTACACAGGGAGATCAGGAGATCAAGAGACAGATTCCCGTTGTTCAGAGCGATATTTTTCCCCACCACAATCCTCCTGATCTCCTGATCTCCCTGTGAATTTTTTCTGGGCCGTGAACGAGTATGAAGTGGCCTGCTAGGCAAGCACAAACGTTCCCCTCTGCGCTTTTTTCTAATAGCGCTTTTTCTTTCTTCTGCTTCGACGATCCGAGTGACGCGCTGTCGCAATCGAGTATTCGCGCTCATTCGAAGTGTCTCGAAGGCGCACAAGTGGGATCCGTTGGCGGGTCGCAATCGGTTACACAAGGTCGTACAGCCCTTACGTTCACACTGCGCGATCACCGCCTCTGGACAGCCTTCACTCCGTCGAAAATATAAAATATCCCCTGAGAGGGAGTTGCGTTTTATGCCGCGGTCTTCAAGATTTCCTCTCTCATCATTGTAGCTTTGTTGCCGTTGTACACGCTGCCATCGCGCCAGAGTGCAAATAGGATTCCGGCCATCTTGCGAGCCAAAGCCACCACCGCAATCTTTTTCCCAAATCGATAGCAATATGGTCCATGGCTGGTCTCCTTCGTTTGTGCCTCGAGCACGTTTACGTTCTTTGGAACGCTGAGGGACGATAACTTGTCACCTCGTTTGCGATCGAGGCCAGCCACTTCATCCAATCTGTTACGATCAACCGATTCGCTGACCAGAACGAGTACGACCAGGTTGCATACAATAAATTCATATTGTATTATATATAGTATGAAAGCGATTCAGATCACCATGGAGGAATCTCTACTGAAAGCGGTCGATCGCCGTCTTCGCGGCAGGCGTCACCGCCGCTCGGCCTTCATTCGAGACAGCGTACGCCAACAACTTGAACGGCTGCGTCTGCGCGATCTGGAAGAGCAGCACCGCAGCGGCTACGAAAAACAGCCCGAAAAAAAGGGCGAATTCGATGTCTGGTACCGAACCCAAGAGTGGGGCGAAGAATGAAACGCGGCGAGGTTCGACTGTGCCGCTTCGCGCGCCCCGACAAACGTCGTCCGGTCCTGGTGCTCACTCGAGACAGCATTCTCGGTCGTCTCCATTCGGTCACCGTAGCGCCGATCACACGGACCCAGCGCGGTCTTCCTACCGAGGTGGCGCTCACCAGCGCCGACGGTATGAAGTACGACTGTGCGGTCAACTTCGACCACGTCGTCACCGTGCCGCTGCGAGACTTGGGCGCGCTCGTCGGTACGCTCTCGAGTGACCGCATGTCCGCTGCTTGCCGCGCACTCGGTTTTGCTCTCGGCTGTGCGTCCTCGGAGTGAGCCCGAGTGAATCGAAACTTCCGTCGCAAGGCCTGGTGACGCGCGGACGTATGAATATCGCCTTCATAGTTTTCGCGGAGACAACCACACTGCGACGTGCTAAACAAACGCGATGCGGCCCAAAATGATGTCTTTGGTGTTCCTGTTTTCGATCGCAGAGAACGTAGCCTTCGCAAAACCGGAAAGCCGCTCGCGCTCACCGCTGCCAGTAACGTTGCCATCCGTTCGGATAAAGCTGCTTGCTCCCGCAGGGTGGCAAGAGGTTGGCAGCAAAGAGGTCATCGCGAACCTGCAGCGCATTGTCTTGAAAGACGCGGACCTAAAGAACGCGGTGGCAACACGGGCCCGGTTACCGCAGGTCGCTTTCGCTAAACACGCGCCGGGTTACGACAGCCTTAACCCCTCCGTAAAGTTTGTGTCTCAGCCGGCTGAGGGACTCGATGGAGTCCGGGCAATCCAACAGGCCATTGACCTCATGAAGTCGGGAGTAGACGGATTTCAGCTTGTTGAGCGCCCCGTACCAAAACAAATTGCAGGCCGCGCTGGAGCTACTGCAAGATTCAAATACAAAGTAGCAGGGTACGAAGTAGAAAGCCGCATTTTAGTCATCGTGGACGGCAGCGAGCTTACCATCATTGGCTTTACGGGAACCGCAAGCGGACCTGATCGTTGTGAGAGTGAATTCCAAGACCTCCTGAAAAGTATTCATGGTATTTAGGGCGGAAGGTCTGTCTGATTCGCTTCGATGTGGAGGTCGTGCGATTTGGGAACCACGGTGAGCTTGGGCACGTAGGTGACGATCGCCAGCGCAATCGCCATCAACAGAATAAACGGCAGCACCGCACGATAGAGTTCGGTAAGCGGGCGATTGAAACGAAACGCCGCAATGAACAGGTTGAGGCCGGCGGGCGGCAACAAATAACCGATCTCGAGGTTGAGCAGAAAAATGATTCCAAGGTGATAAGGATTGATGTGGTATTGCGCGGCCGCCGGGACGATCAGAGGAACGACAACAATGATCGCCGAAAAAATATCCATCAAGCAGCCAACCACCAATAGGAGCACATTGAGAATCAGCAAGAACAGCCATTGTTCGTGCACGTGCTGACCCACCCACTCGAACAAATGCTGTGACACCTGTGCGTCGATGAGATAACTGGTCATCAAAATGCCGGCCGCGATCTTCATGAAAATTGCGCCGACCAGCGTCATCGATTCACGGGTGACGTGAAATAGATCGCGCTTGAGATCAACGTCTTTGTAAATCCAGACCTCAACGACAAAAACATAGAGCGCAGTCAGCGCCGCGACTTCATGAACGTGGGCAAGGCCCGAGACCATCAACCCAATGAACAGCGGAATTGGCAATTCCCACTTGGCGACCCAAGCAGCCCGCAGGAACTTGTTGAAATCGACCGGCGTCCGCTCCACCCCAGTTCGCAGGCCGATGAACAAGCAGTAAAGGAGCAAGATTCCGACCAGCAGCATTCCCGGAACCACCCCGGCGAAATAGAAGCGGTCGATGGCGAAATCGATCGGATGGCCGGCATCGGCGCCCTGGCCGGCGTTGAGCGCAAAAATAAACGCGTAGACGATGAGCGGCAGCGCTGGCGGAAACAGCAGGCCTACCGAACCGGACCCGGTGACCACACCGATCGAAAATTTTTCGGTGTAGCGCGCGCGGATAAGTTCAGGCATGAGTAGGCCACCGAGTGCAACGATGGTGACACCCGACGCACCGGTGAGCACGGTAAACAGCGCACTGATGAGCACTGTCACCATGGCGAGACCACCGGGAATCGCGCCGAGCAGCGCCTCGGACATTCGCACCAGCCGCTCGGCGGTTTTGGCCTTGGCCATCAAGTAGCCGGCAAAAGTAAACATCGGGATGGTTGACAGCGAAACTGCTTCGGCACCGGTCAGCTTGCCGTAGATCTCGCCAAGGCCATTCGAAATGCCACCTGAAGTGTGCCAACCGGCAAGCCCAACCCCGCCCAGCACGCAGAACAGTGGCAAGCCCAAGATCGCGAGCGCGACAATAAACGACAACTGGACGCTCACGTCGCCTCTCCGTGTGCAGCGTCAGAGATCCACTCGGACGGCGGATCTTTTCCCGACACCAACCAGCCGATATCGAGCACCAACTGCACCAAGAAATGAAACGCCACCACGACATAACCGCAAAGTTCAATCAGCGCTCCACGCGCTGGGGAAAAAAGCTCAGCAGATTCGGTCTCACCGTGGTAGCAAATCCAAGCGCCGTCGACAAACAGCAGAACAATGACAATCGCCGCCAAGGTCGTAACCGCGCGCAGTGCCAGCCGTCGGCGCGGACTAAGAGCGCGAGTGACCGCGTCGATGCGAATGTGACGACCGCTGTAGGTCGCGTAAGCGCCTCCCAAAAACCCGATCAGGAAAACCGCGTGACGGACTGCGGCGTCGATCCACAACGGCATCGGAACCGCGACGATGCGGTGGGTCGTCAGATTGCGACCGACAAACTGAAAACAGCAAAGCAGTACAATCACCAAGAGGCAGAGCGCGATACCAACCCCTTCAAGCGCGGCAAGCGCACCGGAGATGCGAGTCAGCGCACGCACCACCCAAGGCCACGACGCCGGCGCGATTTGATGCGGCTTCTGTCCTTGCACTATTTCTTGCCCGCCCGAAAATCTTTGAGCAGCTGCTCGACCCGCAAACGCCACTCGTGGGTGTACACCGACGGCTCGAGTTTGGAACGCAATGCCAGCGCCTGGGTTTCGAACTCTTTGACCATCTCCGGCGGCGACTCAACCACCTGAATGCCCGCCTGTTTGAGCGCGGCGAGCGATTTGACGTTTTCGGTGCGCACCTCTTTGAGTAGTTGTCCCTCGAGCTCGCGCGAATCGTTCACCAGCACTTTTTTCTCGTCGGCCGAGAGCTTGTCAAAATCGCGTTTGGTGACCACCAGAGCGCCGATCGCCTGGCTGATGTGCATCGAAGTGACGTACTTCTCTTTGGTGTACCACTGCAGCGCCACCGTCGACAGCGGCGATCCATAGCAAGCATCAATCAGGCCGGTCTGCAGCGATGGCAATACGTCGGGAACCCCGAGTGGAACGCCATGCGTGCCGAGCTGCTCAAACAGCGCTCGCACCAGCGGATCATCGACCCACGCCCACAGTTTGGTCTGCGCCAAATCGGCCTGCGACTTGAGCGGAATTTTTGAAAAGATGTGCACCGGCCCAACGTCGCCCCAAGCCAAAAAAATGTAGCCCTTGTCTTCAAATTTTTTTCGAATCTCAGCGTCGAGCTTGCCGCGCACAAAATCGAGCTCTTCGTAGCTGCGAATCATCATCGGCAGCTCGAGCACCCGCACTTCGCTCTGAATGAGGCCGAGCCCGATGGCAGTCACTGCGGCGCCATTGAGCCCACCCATGCGCATTTTGCGCACCGCATCGCGCTCATCGCCCGAGACGCCGCCGGGATAAAACTTAATTTTGATCTTATTGTCGGAGTGATCTTCGACCGACTTTTGCCATTTCTTGAACGCGCGCATCCAAAACGACCCGTCCGGCGCCAGTGTTGCAATTTTTAGCACGGAGTCGGCACGAGCGACGCTAGCGATGAACAATAGACAACTCAAAACCAGGGCAAACCGCTTCACAGCCGATCGCCCTGAGCCTGTGTTTCGACTTCGCTCAACATAATCGGCAGAGCTTACTGCCCGCTCGTCCTGAGCCTGTCGAAGGACGCTCAGGATAAGCGGTTCTAAATCTGTGCGCCCCGTTTTCATCTAGGTCTCCTTAGAAATAGTCTTCGGCATGCGCCAGGTATCGCACCGCGCGGCGTTTGGCAATTTGGTTGGCCAGCTTGTACTCGGGATAGATGTCTTCGGAAGCATCGATGACTTCTTTGAGCGTCTTGTCATAGAGTGCACGATCCTGCACCACCACCGCGTAGAAGCGCGCCATCATCACTTTGGCAAGCAGGAATTTCCCGTCGGTGGATGCGATCGCATCCTCAAAATATTTCTTGGCCTGTTCGGGATTGCCGCCGATGGCTTTGCCTTGTGAGGAGTAGATGACGCCGAGCAGCATGGCGCCGCCGCCATTGTAAAACTTCGGATTGAGTTCGTAGGCGCGCTTGATAAGCGCAATTGCTTTGGGAAGTTCAACGATGCGCGCCACGTCGTTGCGGTTGAGATTGATCGCCGATCCGAGTGCCATGCCAGCGTAAAACAGTCCCGCTACTGCCGCCTTATCAACATTCGCGGCAGCCGCTTCCACCGTCGCAGCATCCTTGCCGAACGCGGCGCCGAAATCGCGCGAATCAGCGGCAATGATCTTCATTGCGTATGCTCGCGCGCGATCGTAGTAGTCGGTGGCCCGCTTGGTGAGCTGGGCACGGCTGGCTTCGTGGGCGCTGTCGTCGGGTTGCGATTCGAGTTCGTCCTCGACAAAGCCGAAGGCGTACTCGATATAACCCTGGGCCACCAGCTCGAGCAGCTCGGGGGTATCCGGCGCGGCAGCCAAGAACCCTTCCACTGTTTTTAGTTGAGCCGGAGCCGCCTGTGCCGCGAGGATCAAGTCACCCTCGCGGTTGAACGATTGCGAAGCAATCTTGAGCACCGGCGTCGTGGTATCAATCGCCAGCGATACTTTGAAGTGCTCGCATCCCGACAGGAGCAGGATCGCGACCGGGAACCAACTTGTTGCGTTTTTCAGCATGGCGCCGCACCCTACAGAACGTGCATCATCAGGTCAAGTGTCGAAACGCCGCCTTGGTTGACACATTGATCTGAGCGCGATAATCGTTGCGCCGAGGAGATCATGCCGACCATCATCGTTGTCCTACTTGCGACCCTGCTCAGTGCTTGCGAAGATACTACTCTGCCCACTCCCGCACCGATCGCCACACCGGTCGCGAAGATAGCACTGCCGCCAGCGCCACCGGCAGGACCCAAAGGAAGCATCAAGGGCAGCGTTCCCTATGGCGGCAAGATCGCGCCGCGTCCTGACGTGCAGCACAATTTCGATCCCTACTGCAACCGGCTCAAGCTCAAGGAGGAAGAGCTGGTGGTGAACCAAAACCACACGCTGAAGAACGTCTTTGTCCACGTGCTGGGCGCGCCCGCTGCGCCGCCGCCGCAGGAGACGGCCACGCTTCTGCAATCCAAATGTGTTTATCAGCCGCGGGTGCAAGGTGTCGTCGTCGGTCAAACGCTTTCGGTCCGCAACTTCGACGAAGTGATGCACAACGTGCACGCATTTGGCGACGCGTCATCGCTATTCAACCGAGCGCAGATCCCGCACGCTCCGAGCGGAAACATTGACGAGAAGTTTGGCGAGCCAAACAAGCTCGTCAAATTCAAGTGCGACATTCATCCTTGGATGAGCGCATACGCGTGGGTCGAGCCGAATGCACTTTTTGCGGTCAGCGACGCCAGCGGAAATTTTGAAATCAAAGACGTTCCCGAGGGGAAATACCAGATCGAGGCGTGGCATGAGACACTCGGCACCAAAAAACAATCGGTGACGGTGGTGCCGAACAAGGCAAGTGAAATCAAGTTCGACTTCACCGGTCACGAGGGATTCGGTAAAATGTAAGCCCTTCGGCCCTTCGGCAAGCTCAAGGCTCAGGATGAGCCGGTACGGTTGCTCAAAGTCATGGAGGTGTAATGTCGATCCATCGCCTGGTTCTGGTTCTGTGTGGTTTGACGTTTGTGTTGGTGCTCATGGGCGGGTTGGTGCACAACACCCACTCGTCCCTCGCTTGCCCGGACTGGCCGCTGTGTGACGGCCAAGTGTTTCCTAAGATGGTCGGCGGGGTGCTGGTCGAGCACAGCCACCGCTTGGTCGCCGGCGCAGTGACACTGTCGACGCTGGGACTGTTGATCGCCCTTGGTTACAAGTCGCAACGCGCCAGGCGGCGACGATGGGTCATCCTTGGCGCGATTGCGCTTGCCTGCGTGGCGTTTCAGGCGGTTCTGGGCGGCCTCACCGTGCTCTATCGTTTGCCCACGATCATTTCCACCACGCACTTGGCTGTGTCGATGATCTTTTTTTCGATTTTGATCTATCTGGCGATCGCACTGCGTCCGAGTGCCGACCGAAAGCCTTTGCCGCCCCGGATTCAGCGCCTCACCGCAATCACTGCTCTAGCGATTTATCTCCAGATGGTGCTAGGCGCGTTGGTGCGTCATTTGGGCGGCGGCCTGGCGTGCACCGATTTGCCGCTCTGCCACGGACAGTGGTGGCCATCGAACGCGCATCCGATTATCTTGCTCCATATGCTTCATCGCTACTTTGCACTCGGCGTCGTTGCGCTGGTATGCGCTACTTCATTCTATGTCTACCGTCGCGCCTCCACTGGCAGCGTGCGACTGCTGGCGATCGCAGCTCCCCTGCTGGCGCTCGGCCAAGTCGGTCTCGGCGTCCTTTCGGTTTATAGCCTGCTCGATGTTGCACCAGTGACTGCGCATCTCGGAATCGCCGCGTTGTTGCTCGGAGATTTCGTACTATTGCATCTGCTGTCGCGCGGGCCGCTTCAACAAGCGCCAGCAATGCAACAGGATCACGCGGAGCTCGCAGCGTGAAAACAGCGTCGCTGACGGAGATGCAAGTAGCGCCGGCGCACCCGCTCGGCGCGCTCGGTTTTGTGCGCGACGTCATCGCGCTGGGAAAGCCGCGCATTACCTTCATGGTGCTCTGCACCACCGCCGGTGGCTATTTTCTCGCCCCGGCGGCGCACCCGCTGCAGCGGTTTTGTTGGCTGATGCTCGGTATGTCGATCGTTGTCGCCGCCGCCAACACGCTCAACATGTACCTTGAACGCGACGTCGATGCGCTGATGGAGCGCACCCGCTACCGCCCGCTGCCGGCGCGCCGTCTGCCACCGCAAGTAGCGCTGGTGCTGGGTCTCGGCGCAGCTGGAGTCGCGGTGCCACTCTTGACCTTCCTGGTCAACGCCACCGTGGGCCTCTGCGCCGCGATTTCGTTGCTCTTGTATGTGCTCGCCTACACGCCGATGAAACGAATCTCGACCGTAGCACTGCTGGTCGGTGCGGTGCCGGGCGCCATGCCTCCACTCATCGGATTTGCCGCGGCCAACGAAGCGATCGATCTCGGCGGCCTCAGTCTATTTTGGATTCTGTTTTTCTGGCAGCTACCGCACTTCATTGCGATCTCGCTGTTTCGTAAATCTGACTACGACGCGGCTGGTCTGAAGATCGTGCCCACCGAGTCGGGGCTCGGCGGCGCCAAGTGGCGAATCGTGGTCTACACCGTGCTGCTGGTCGTTGCCTCGGTGGATGTATTTCGGCGCGGCCTCTCTGGACCTATCTATCTCGGTTCAGCGCTGCTGCTCGGGCTGGCTTTCTTGATTCTGGCGCTCGCGGGAATGCGCGCACATACCCCCCGCCGTGTCGAACGTTGGGCGCGGCTGTTGTTTATTTATTCTCTTTTATATCTGCCGGCACTTTTCGCCGCCCTGCTCATCGGTCGCGCATGAGCGAGATGCTGCTCGAGCTCGATTCGTTGCGGCGCAGCTTTGGCAAACGCGTCGCCGTCGACAATCTTTCGCTGTCGATTCGGCGCGGCGAGATCTTCGGATTGCTCGGCCCAAATGGCGCGGGAAAATCAACCGCGTTTCACCTTCTCACCGGCCTGCTCGCGGCCGACTCCGGCCAGGTGATTTTCGACGGGGTCGCACTTTCGCCCACCGATCCGCGACTGCGTCGCCGGCTCGGGGTGGTGTTTCAGGAGCCCAGTCTCGACGACAAATTGACCGGGCTAGAAAACCTTCAGCTCGGAGCCGCACTCTACGGATTGCGTGGTCGTCACGCAGCGAAGCGCATCGCCGAAATGAGCGCGCTGGTGGAGCTGACTGATCGTCTTCACGATCCAGTCGAACAGTACTCGGGCGGCATGAAGCGGCGCCTCGAAATCGCGCGCGTGCTGCTGCATCGCCCAGATATGCTGATCCTCGACGAGCCCGGGCGCGGCATCGATCAACCAACGCAGCGACGCATTTGGGAACAATTGATCGAGCTCAACCGTCGCGAAAAACTCACCGTGCTTTTGACCACGCATCAGCCTGACGAAGCCGAACATTGCCACCGTTTGGCGATTCTCGACGAAGGACGCCTCATCGCCTGCGACTCACCAGATGCGCTCAAGCGTTGCGTCGGGGGCGACGTGATTGCGCTCGAGTCCGAGCACTTGGACCAAATTTGGCCAATCGTACAGCGCGATTTCTCTACCGCGCGCCGGATCGAAAACCAGATCGTGGTCGAAGTCCCGCGTGGCCATGAAGTCATTCCTCGGCTGGTGGAAAAACTTCCCGCCGGCGTGTTGCGCTCGGTCGAGTTGCGTCGCCCGACGCTGGGAGACGTGTTTTTGCATTTGACCGGCCGCGGTCTAGGAGCTACGGCATGACCGAACAAGTTCTCACGCTTGAGACGCCAGCCGCCCCAACCCCCGCTCATGCTGAGCGTCCTTCGACAGGGTCACGACGCCCCTTCGACAAGCTCAGGGCAGACGGAGGGTTGTGGCGACTCAATTGGGCCACTGTTTCGGTGCTGGTGGTACGCGATCTCAAGCGTTTTTTTCGTCAGAAGAGTCGCGTCATCGGCGCACTGGTTCAGCCGGTGATTTTCTGGCTGGTGATCGGCAGCGGCCTCGGCGCTTCGTTTCGCATTCCGGGCGCGGAGCAGGTCAGCTACGTGCAGTATTTTTTTCCTGGCATCGTCATGCTGGTGGTGCTTTTCACTTCGATCTTCACCACCATGTCGGTGATCGAAGATCGTCACAAAGGTTTCTTGCAGGCGGTGCTGGTGGCTCCCTCGTCGCGGGTCGCGTTGGTGCTCGGCAAAACGCTTGGAGGCGTAGCGATCGCGCTGTGCCAAGCCGCCCTGTTTTTGACCCTGATGTTCTTCGCCGGCTACCACCCGCGAACAGTTGACTGGCCGCTGTGCGTCGCCATTCTACTGTTCGCATCGATTGGGCTTTCGTCTTTCGGCTTCGCCATCGCCTGGTGGCTCGACTCGACGCAGGGCTATCACGTGGTGATGAGCGTGCTGCTTTTACCCCTCTGGATCTTGTCGGGCGCGATGTTTCCGCTGCGCGGCGCGTCGCCTATTATCGGTTGGTTGATGCGCGGCAATCCCATGGCCTATATCGTCAGCGGCTTGCGTCGCGCGCTTTCGGCGGAGCAGTTCTCCGCGATCAGCGAAGCGAGCTCATCGGTGACACTCGAATTGACCGTGGTGATTGGGTTCGCTGCAGTGGCACTTGCGCTCGCGGTGTTTTCATGCACCGGTAAGAGACGCAAACCATGAGTGAGGAGATCGTGAAACGTCCTTTTGCCTGGCTGTTTTTTGCCGGGGCGTTGCTGAGCGTGCCGCTGATGGCGACGTTACACAGGACGCCCGCTCAATCGTTACCGCGCTTCGCCGAGCTGCCCGCCTTCTCTCTCGTTGATGAGCAGGGCAAACCCTTTTCTCGCCACCATCTCGACGGGCACGTTTGGATCGTCGACTTTGTCTTCACCACCTGCTCATCGATCTGTCCGCGCCTCACCACTGAGATGCAGCGGCTTACCGTCAAGAGCAGTGAGGAGGCCGATTTGCGTTTCGTATCAATCTCGGTAGACCCTGAGCACGACTCCCCAGAGAAATTGCGCGCCTATGGGCAAAGTTTTGGCGCCGATTTCAAGCGCTGGCGATGGCTCACAGGATCCGCGACCGAAATCGAAAACACTGTCGTCAGCGGCTTCAAAATGGCGCTCAGCAAAGAGCCGATTGCGGGCACCGATACCTTCAACATCTTGCACTCATCTAAATTCGTTCTGGTCGATGGGCGCGGTTTTCTGCGCGGCTTTTACGACTCAAACTCTCCAACCGAACGCGACACCCTTTTGCACGACGCACGAACCTTGATTGAAAAGGGTGGTTTTTGACCGGGCTCAGTCACACCATGGCGGCGTTCAACGCCACGCTCAATGGCTGCTCTGCCGTTCTATTGCTGTGCGGATTCATCGCCATTAGCAATCGCCGACCTGACATTCACAAGCGCTGCATGTTCACCGCATTTGTCGTCTCGTGCATTTTTCTGGTGAGCTATTTGGTGCGCATCGTACTGTTCGGCACTCACTACTATCCCGGGCACGGCGCCTGGAAAGCGATTTATTACGTCGTGCTATTTTCGCACATGACCTTGGCCGCCACTACGCCGCCGTTGGTGGTTCGCGCCCTGTATCTCGCGCTCAAACAGCGCCTACCTGAGCACCGCCGCATCGTCCGCTTCGCGCTGCCAGTGTGGGGTTATGTTTCAGTCACCGGCGTGCTCGTATATTTGTTGCTGTATCACCCCCCGCTGCCATAGCGGCCAGTGCATCCACTCCGGAAATTGCATCGCAAAATCGGCGCCGAGTGCTTTCATGGGCAGGGGCGCCCGGAAGTCGTCGTTGATTCGCGCTTCGCGATTCTTACCACCGCCGATAGCCAACAGCTGACAGCTGACAGTGGAGAAAAATCGCAAATCGCGTTGACCCTCCCGTAAATTCGCTCTTGAAAGGAGAACTAGAGTAGGTGGTTTCATGACGGACGGAAAACGAAAAAGTGTTAAGTCGCTTTTTCAGTACGGGCGTTGCGGTCGTGCTATAATAGAAACTAGGCCTTCTGCTCGGTGCGATAGGAGGAGATTGTTTTTTCCCTACGATAACGAACCCGGGATTGACCACTGGCCGAGGCGAGCACACCCGCAGCGTCGGGAAGCCCATATCGGCTACTTTGTCGAGCCCACCTACTTGATGTAGGGGTTCAAACTTCGCCTCCGTCGGCCAGCGCGGTTGGTTTGTATTTCGGGACGGCGCAATGCGAATTGCGCCGTTTCATTTTTGGCAACATTTTTTTAGATAGACGTTCATCCGCCTTTTCTGTTTAATCGGTTGCACCAAGGAAGGGTGTGTATGAACTACACCAAATTTTTGTCTCTATTTGGGATGACGCTGATTGTGGCCGCGTGTACGCGTCACAATCCCGGTTTTCACGTCTCCACTGACACTACAGGTGATGGCGGCGCTGCCCTCGGTGACGCCGCAATGTCCGACGCGGCGTCGTTACCGAACATGGATGCTGCACACCACGAAGATATGCCGGTCGGTTGCACGCCGATCACCTGCGCTCAGGTCGGGCGCAATTGCGGCGACCTCGACGACGGCTGCGGCCACGCTCTGCACTGCGGCGACTGCCACGGCACCGATACTTGCGGCGGCGACGGCCGAGCCGGAATCTGTGGTTGCACGCCTACCACCTGCAGCGCACTCGGCAAGAACTGTAGCAGCGTCAGCGACGGCTGCGGCCATTCTCTGTTCTGTGGATCTTGCAGCGGCTACGATACTTGCGGCGGCGGCGGAGCGATCGGCGTCTGCGGCTGCACGCCGAAATCCTGCGTCGCGCAAAGAAAAAACTGCGGCAATGTCAGCGATGGTTGCGGGCGTACAATGAACTGCGGCTCATGCAATAATGGCGAAGTCTGCGGCGGCGCCGGCGAGAGCAATGTCTGCGGCCGCATGCCGTGCGTGCCGCGCAGCTGCGTAAGCCAGGGCAAAAACTGCGACAGCATCGACGATGGCTGCGGCATGACGTTGGCGTGTGGCTCCTGTACCGCTCCGCAAACTTGCGGCGGAGGTGGCCAAGACAATGTGTGCGGGTGTCCTGCCGAAAGTGATGCCGTTTTCTGCGCTCGCCTCGGCGCTGCCTGTGGTTTCTTGAGTGGGCGCGACAATTGCGGCAACGCGCGATCTGCCAGCTGCGGCGGCTGTTCATTTCCGAACATCTGCGGCGGCGGCGGCGTCACCAACCAGTGCGGATGCACGCCCAATTGCTCGGGCAGAGTGTGCGGCGACGATGGCTGCGGCGGAACTTGCTCGCCAGGGTGCCCGATGACCCGCACCTGTTTCGCCGGAACGCGCTGCGTTTGCCTGCTCACCGATATGGAAACCTATAAAGTCGATGGAACCATGGTGGACTGGAACAAGTTCAAACGCGTCCGGATCACTCTCACACCCGCCGGCGACAACCTGCTCGGTGCGGGTCACAGCCAAATGGTTTTGCTCACCAAAACCAATCAAACCCAAACGCTCACTCTTATCGGCTGCGTCCTCGACGTGCAGTACAAAGCCGACTATTACACCGGCGACTTTGGTTCGTCGTTGTGCAGCGATGGTCCGCGCGAGATCGTCGGCCAGATGTCGATCGTCGTCGACAGCCCGAACGTAAACATGGGGCGCTGCGATTTTTCAATGATGTAAGTACGCGCGACGAAGATTCGTTTATTCGATCCAGACCTTCGTGATCTGGTCGCCGCCTGAGATCTTGTCGATCACTTCGACACCCGAAATCACTTGGCCAAACACGGTGTGTTTGCCGTTGAGATGCGGCTGCGGCGCGTGGCAAATAAAGAATTGCGATCCGCCGGTGTTGGGTCCGGCGTGCGCCATCGAGAGCGAGCCGCG
>JAHFDU010000001.1:32509-34338 GCA_023248835.1 Myxococcales bacterium
CTGGCCCGCCGGTTCCCCATCGGTCTGTGGCGTCGGCATGGCGGCTGTATGGATCGCCGCCTTGGATCATGAAATTCGGAATCACCCGATGAAAACGCAAGCCATCGTAAAATGGAGCGGTCTGTTTCTCGCCGGTTTTCGGATCCCTCCATTCCTTGGTGCCGGTGGCCAGACCAACAAAGTTCTCGACGGTGCCGGGCGCATCGTCGTCATATAGTTCGCAAACAATTTCGCCCTTGTCGGTCTCAATGTGTGCTTTTTTCATCTCTCTCTCCTATTCAAACGTTTTTAGCGAGTGAGCGCTTCGATCGGATCGAATCGCGCCGCCCGCAGCGCGGGACCGAGCGCACCCAGCAGGCAGGCCGCCATCGAGCACAATATCGCGCCTACAAGCAGCGGCCAACCGAAAGAAAAAAAACTATCGGGCTTGAACGGAAATGCCGGCAAATAGTGATTGGCCAAAAAGTCGATCACGCGACCTGCCATCCAAGCCAAAAAAAAGCCGGCGCACCCACCGCAGAGGCCAATCAGCCCTGCTTCCGCCAGAAAAATCGCCCGTACATCGGAAGCGCGCGCGCCCACCGCTCGCCAGACTCCGACTTCGTGGCAGCGTTCAGCGACGGTGCGATAAAAACTCTGAGCAATATTGGCGGTGCCAAGCAGCAGCATCGCCAGTGATACCAAAGAGAACAGCAGCGTTAGCAACGTCACCGCCAATCCGACTCGCTCGGCACCGCTGTCCGCAACAGCAAGCCCGAGCGCACGCACTTGCCCGGCTAGCTCGGTCGGTTGAGCGCCCGGTTTGAGTGCGATCACCAGAGACGACCAGCCGCCGCTTTTTTCCGGCGCAAATTCGCGGTTGAGGCGCTGCATGGTAGTAAGCGGAATGGTGAGCGCCAACTGCGCCGCGTGTGGACTCAGTCCTACCAACATCACCCGTCGCTCTTTTGGCGGCGCGGCGACTCGAGGCGCTCCCAACATCGAGCGGCCGAAGATCACGCGAAACGTAAAGCCACGGAATCGACTGGCAAGGAAGGAACCAATTTTCGGCAAGCCGTGCGACGGCGCCACCGCACTGTTATAAAGCTCGAGTACAAACGGCGACAGCACACCAGGAATCGGTGCCTCGCAGGCGCGGGTATCGGAGGGACAATATTCAGGCGCGTGACAGTCGCTATCGCTACTACAAGGGGCATGAGAATCCGCAGCCTCGGCAAATGGCTCAGGCCCAAGTGTCTCCCCCTGCATCGCTGCGACATCCATTCCTTCGGCAAGAAGCTCGGCCTGCAAATCGTGACCGAACAGCTCGGCGCCTCCCGAAGCGAGCGCCGGAAAAGCTTGTTTCTGCCGGCGAAAGATCGCCGCCACGCTCGGATGCGAGCGCATTTTTTCCACCGCGGCTTGCTCGATCGTCCGCGCTCCCTGAAACAACGACAACGCGCCGCTTGCCTCGGCCGGGACGACCTCGACTTGATGCGCCGGAAACACTTTTTCCACCATCTGGTGAACGCCAGCGCCAAGCGCGACAAAAAACACCAGCGCTGAAATACCGATCGAGAGCCCGAAGCAACTTACAACAAACGCAGATCGGCGACGGCGCACATTTTGCGAAACCATTTTTCCAAGACCGCGCGCGGTCATGTTTGCAGCCGCCCATCTTCGATGCGCACCACTCGCTTGGCGAGCGCGGCGACCCGCTCGTCGTGACTGGCGATCACCACCGTCAGACCGGAACGATGCAGCTCGGAAAACAGCTCGAGAATTTTCAATCCAGTCGCAGAGTCAAGATTCCCGGTCGGCTCATCAGCGAGCAATAATTTGGGGGTCGC
>JAHFDU010000201.1 GCA_023248835.1 Myxococcales bacterium
AGGATTGCACGCGCAAACCGCTCTCGCCGCCGCCTGCTCCCGCATCTGGCGCTGACTTCGTTCCCTGCCTGCAGGCTGAAACGCAAACCACGCCGAGCAAGACTACCCATAGGTACCGCCACATTCGCCACCGCCTAAGCCAAAGCAAATAAAGTCCTAGAGTGCTTTCGGCACGGGCGGGTGGTGATCTTAAGGACGAGATCGGAAAAAAGCCGATTACGTGAAAGTTTCGGAGAGCCTAGATTTAGCGCTGCTTATCCCGGGTCGGGCGGTGCCGGGCAGCCGTAGACAACTTGGATTTTTGTGTTTGGCGTGCTCTTGAGTAGATCGCAAGGAGGGCCGTGTAGCGTTACCGACGGGCCGTTGGCATCGTAGGTGTAGCCATTGGTGGTGCTTGCAGAAACGCTGACGCCACCCGACCAGACGTAGAGCTGGGTCGGGTCGGGCGCGGCCTGCGCCATCTTGAAAGTGCAAGAGACAATGCCGCCGACGATGGCATCAAACGCGGTTTTCAGATCGGCCGCCGAATTAGACTGATAGTACCGCGGCGACGATGCTTTCGCGGTGTGGCCGGCGGTGGCCCAGGAATTGAGCGCGGCTGGATTGCTGGCGGTCGCACTGCCGACGCCGATGACGTAAGTTTTGACGGAAGGCGTCGCGCTGTAGAGCGTCTGAATGCGCTGGGTGACGTCACCCACAGTCTGCGAACAGTTTGGCATACCGTCGGTGGCTAGCACCACGAGGTTGTCGCGCGAAGCGTCGTTCAACATGCCGTTTTGGATGACAACGTCGAGGGTGGCGGCGGTTGGCGTCGAGGGATTGGGCACCGCAGCCAAAATCGTCGACTGGATCAGTGCGCCATGGTTGGCGCCCACCGGCACCGCGATCGATCCGGGTGTGCAACTGGCGTCATCGCCTTCGCCGAACAGATCGAGACCAAAACGGATCTCGCCGTCGTAGGTGCTCAGGACCGGGGCCATGGCCGCCAGCAAGTCTTGCCACTTGGAGGTGTTCGAGGTGGAAGAGATTGGCTCGGCCATCGATCCCGATCGATCAATCACCAACATCACGTTGGGCGGCACGCGAGTGAGCGCAAATTCCATCCCGCCGCAATTGGCGGCGTCGTCCCCGATGGGATTACCGGCGTCGTCGGTGGGCCCGGGATCTGGATCGCGAAGTGGCCCCGGATCGTAGGGGGTGTCGCTGGGACCTGGGATTGGCGCCGGCTGAGGCGTGGCGAAGGGCGTGGTTTGCGGACCACACGCCAGCAGCAGCAGAGCTGGAATACCGAGATGCGCGGCGCCGATTTGCATTCGCATGGTTGCCTCCTTAAAGACGAGAGGGGTGCGCAAAAAGAAGCCAAGAGCGCAAAAACCAGTGCGAGAACTTGGACATTAAACTACTTCTAAAGTGAAGTGTCGACAGAAACTTACAATGTACACAGGTTGTGTGAGCGGGATTTCAAAACGGATTTGATATGTAAAGAATTAGGATTTTAAGCTGTAAAGAATTGCGAAACGATATTGGTGAGTCCAAAGTCCGCGCGTTCCGCGCGCGGCGGGGGGGAGGCTCACGCGGCTTTGCCGCGGGAGGGGGGACGGGAATGTCCCCCTGTCAATCAGAGAGCTTTTTTGATCAATTCTTCGATCTTGCCGCGGGCTCCGCCGCCGCCACCGACGGTCTGGCCGACGACTTTCCCGCCCTTGAACATCAGCAGCGTCGGTATCGAGGCGACGCCGTAGGCCTCGGCAGTCTTGGGATTGTGATCGACGTCGAGTTTACCAATCTTTACTTTGCCGGCGTAATCCGTAGCCAACTGGTCAACAATCGGCGCGATCGCGCGACAAGGTCCGCACCACACCGCCCAAAAGTCGATCAGCACCGGCTGAGCACTGTTGATTACCTCGGTGTCAAAGTTGCCATCGGTTACGGTAAATACGTTCTCAGACGCCATGTCGCTCTCCTATCCGTGCAAAGTTGGGTCGTGTGAGGGTGTTGTCAACTGGTGTGCTAGGATGCCTGCCCTGTTGTTTTCACGCAAGGGGGGAGAACAGGGAAGAACGACTGACCGTTCGACAGTTCCGTAGTCGTTGTTGTTGACGTTGACGCAGTCGGCGACGGCGACGCTCGGTACAGACCGGGGTACAGACCGGATACATAGGTAACAAAACAGACCGGAGACAAGGTGACGCTTTGAAGGGTATGCGAGAAAGTGTAGGAGCAAAAAGATCGTTGCCGTCGCCGTCGCCCGACAACGTTGACGACAACGTCAAGCGCTCACGTCAACGTCAACGGGCGTCTGCAGCGAAACTAGGGAAGAGCACTTGGACAATTTTCGAAATTCGAAGCTGAACTGGTTTTGCGCGTTGGTGATCGTCGGCGCGGTGTACCTGTTGCACCGTGAAGTGGTGACCGGTGGCCTGGTCTATCATATGGACGACGCCGCCGATGGCTACTATCCCGGCCACAAGGCGGTGTGGCGGGCGTACGCTGCCGGCCACCTCCCGACGTGGGAGCGCAGCACGTTTTTCGGCTGGCCGCTGGTGGTCGATCCTTACAACGGGCCGTTCTATCCGATCGGAGTGGTGTTTGGCCTTTGTGGCCCGGTGCACGGCCTCGGGGTCGCGATTGTGCTTCACACCTTGCTGGCGGCGTTCGGTATGTTCTGGTTGCTGCGCCGCCGCCAGCTAGACCACGGGCCAGCCCTCTTCGGCGCGCTGTCGTTTTGTCTGTCGCTGTTTTTTGTCGAGCGCATTCGCCACATTATTTTTGCCGAAGGGTTGGCGCTGTTGCCGTGGATTCTCCTCGGCGTCGAAGGTTTCTTGGCAGAGCGTCGGCGGCGGCATCTGTTGTTGGTAGCGGCGGCGATCGGTTTGGTGTTGCTTTCGGGCGCGCTGCCGCTCTTGCCCTATTTTGTGGTCGTCGTTCTCGCTTACAGCTTGCCGCGGGTTTTTCACAGCGATGAGCGCGCAAGAAGTGTTTTGCTGCTCGGCATCGCTGGAGCGGTTGGCCTGTTACTTGGCGCCGCGCAGGTGATCCCGACAGTGGCGCATCTGCCCGAGTCGCCGCGTGCGCTCGGCACCGACTTCGCATTCGCGTCAAGTTACGCGTGGCCCGACTGGCGCTATTTGCTCACGCTGGTGGCGCCGAATCTGCACGGGCCGGCAGAGCGCGCTTCCTATATCGGCGCTTTCAATCACTGGGAGATGGCCGGTTACTCCGTCGGCGTGGTGGCGCCGCTGCTGGCGCCGATCGGATTTTTTCGCCGGCGCACCGAACTGCTGGCACTCGGCGTGGTTGCTTGCGTCGCCGCGCTGCTCGCTTTCGGTCAAGCGACGCCGATCCATGGTTGGTGTTTTCGTCATCTGCCGCTGTACGCGGCG
Source organism: Myxococcales bacterium (assembly GCA_023248835.1). GTDB lineage: Bacteria > Myxococcota_A > Polyangia > Palsa-1104 > Palsa-1104 > JAHFDU01. Next base: position 3,384 of record JAHFDU010000201.1, read on the forward strand.
TTGCGCTGTCCGACCCGCGCGCTGGTGATGTGGGTGTTCGCAGTGCCGCTGCTCGGCGCCGAAGGGCTGCAGTGGTGGCTCGACCAGAAGTCGCCGTCGAGAATTGCGCGATTTACCATCGTTGGCTGTGGCTTCCTCGCGATCGGTTGCGCCGTGCTGCTCGCTCGTCCGACGCTGATCTTTGCTCACGCGCCGCTAGAGCGTTCAACTCCCGGCGGGATAGAGATGACGATGGCGCTGTTGCGCTCGGGACTGATCGCGGCGGTGGCAGCGACGGTGCTGATGCTGGCGCGCATTCAACTGTTGAGGCCGCTTTTTGCGTGGGTGGCGATGTGCGGTTTGGTCACCGCCGATTTGATTCCGATCGACCGCGGCGAAGTCGAGCCAAAGCCGTTCAGCTACGTCGCTGGCAGCGAGCGCTACGGCGCCGTCGACTGGCTGATTGAAAAGCACTCCGACGATCGATTTTCCGTCGATCCGCACGGTCCGTTTCGTCTGCTCAATGTTGGCTTGACTTACAACTTACAAGAGGCTGCCGGGTACGATTCGGTCTCGATCTGGCGCGTGGTGAACTATTTTTACCTGATCAATCACGGTGTTCCCTACCCGCATTTGCAACTGCGTGACGATCTGGCGGCCACTGCCATCGAGCGCTACGGGTCGCCGCTGGTTGATCTGGCCAACGTGCGCTACGCCGTCGGTGTGGTTCCACCGGCAGCAGGCTGGGTAGAGCGCTTCAGACTGTCGGGTTCGTTGCATGCGAGAGCCGAGCCGACTTGGGATCCTTCGCTGCGCGTCTACGAAAATCCGCACGTGATGCCGCGCGCGTTTGTGGTCTACAGCGCGGATGTGCTGCCAAGCGATGCAGCGCAGTTGACCGCGCTTGCGAAACTTGATCCGCGACGGCGCTCCATTGTCGATCGTCTGCCAACGCCGAAACCGATTGGCGACGGCCGCCCCTTTACACCGGCGAAGTTGGTGCGCGCCGAGTACGATCGGTTGGTGATCGATGCCGACGCTGCTGCCGACGGACTGCTGGTGGTGAGCGAATCGTTCTATCCGGGCTGGAGCGCGAAGGTCGACGGTGAATCGGTGCCGCTGTTGCGTGCAGACTATGCTTTTCGTGGCGTTGCGCTCAAGGCTGGTCACCACCGCGTCGAGATGCGTTTCGTCAGTCGTCCGACCGAAATTGGGCTGGCGTTGTCAGCGCTCGGATTTTTTGCAATGTTGGGGATGGGTTTGTGGCGTAGGAAGTGAGTGTGAACACCTCGATCGGCTTTTCCACCACCTGCAATTTCTTAGGTTGCTCCTCTTCGCAGGCTCCGAGGGACAGAACGACCGCTCCTGAGAGAAACGCTTTCATCATCTTTTCCATCTTTTCGAAGGTTCGCATGGTTGGTTCTCCTTTCGTACCCTCGCTAAAGCAGCTGTCATGCCATGACAAAGTGGTCGTCGATTGCGGCGATCGGGAGTGATGTGTCAAATAGGACGCAGATTTTTGGTTACCAGGCCGGCAGTGGCAGCCCGATGTTGAAATGGATGGCGCCGGGAAAGTGGCGGTAGGGATCGGTCTTCCAGCGCTGCTCGGCCAGGGTGGGCGCGATCGGATAAGCGTAGTCTATAGAGATCGGAAAGTAGGGCGTGATCAGGCGCAGCAGACTGAGGCCGACTGAGTGTTTGAAATCGGAAATGCCGAGCAGGTTGGCGGCGTCGGCAATGGCGCCAGCGTCATAAAAAATCGCGCCTGCCCAGGTGACGCCGTAGAACTTGGCGATCGGAAATTGCAACTCGATGGTCGATAGGATTCGCAAGTCGCCCCCTTGCGGCACCGCGCGAAACGTCGGGGCTCCGAGAGGAGAGACGGAGCTGCTAACCAGCGTCGATTTTAAATAGTCCTGCTCGAATCCTCTGGTGGTGAGGTTGCCGCCGCCGAAGTAGCGCTCGACCGCCGGTAGCGCGTTTTCGCTGCCAAGCGGAATCCCGTGGTCGACGCGCAAATCGGCGATCAGAGTGAACTCGGTGCGACGAATCTTGATCGGCGCCACACCGATGGCTTGTACCGCGAGCGTTAAGAAGTTGTGGTCGCCGAAAAAGAAGTCGCAAGCCGCGTGGTCGCTGTTCGGGCATGGAATGGCGAAGGCGCCGCCGAACGCTGCGGCAAGCAGCCAGCCGTGATGAGGTGCAAACGGATTGGGCCGGCCGTCGGCGTCTTCGAGCCGACTCCAGACCAGGCCAGCGGTCACCTTGGCGGTGTTGGTGTTGTCTCCCTCGGTGGGGTGATCGTTGGCGCCGAGCACGCGAACCAGATTCACGCTGTTGACGCTGGCGTGGCGAAAAGAGTAGCGAATGGAGGTACGTAGCGCGTCGGAAAACTTATACGTCAGTCCGAGCGAGTAGCCGTAACTAAACACCGCCCCGAACCGATTGGTGAATTCCTGCTGACCAAAACCACTGATGTCGAGACGCCAACTGACGCTGAAAATGCGCGGGTCGGTGTAACGGGCTCGCACCACATAGGTGGCCTGGTTGCTGTAGCCAGGGATCGGATAGTCGGTGACCCATGGCGTTGCCTCGGCGCGGAGCTCGAGTTGCGTGCCGAAGCCGCCGAGGTTGTTGAAGGTCATCGGAAAACCGATGTACATGTAATGAGGCGGTTTGTCCGACGAGGCACCATACGCAATCTGCATCTTGGGAATATCGTCGACAAAGCGCTCGGTGATCTCGACCAAAATCGGCACTGGGTTTTCTTCGCGCTCGAGCGCGCCCTCGGCCGGCCGGACAGAAACCGAGTTGAACAGCCCGTGCGACTGCAAATTCTCCTCAGCAATGTCGAGCGCCTTCATGTCGAACAGCATGCCGGAGCAGAGTGACAAGTCGCGCGCAATGACGCGGCTGCGGGTGTGAAAATTTCCGCGAATGAGAATCGGGCCGAAACGAACCAACGCGCCGGACTCGACGAGGTAGTCGAGGCGAGCATGCTCATGCGCGAGATCCCAGGTTTCGCGAACGATGACTTTGGCGTAAGGATGACCGTGGTTGGCAAGCAATCGTCTGACCGCGGCCTTGTCGGCTTCGAGTTGTTCGCTTGAAAATACGCTGTTCTCCAGCATCTTCAAAACGGAGCGAATTTGCCGCCAGTCGCCGTCGAAGTGGATGGCGACACCGCCCACCCATTCGCTTCTTCCTTCGCTCACAAAAAAACGCACAAACAGATCGCGGCCTGGAGCTCCGGTCGCCATTTCGACACCGAACAGCCCAGGATTGTCGAACGCGGCGAGGTCACGCGCCACCTCGGCACGGACGCTGACCAGCGGAAATCCTTTGGCGCGGTACCACCTGCCGACGCGCTCGAGGTCCTGCATCAACTGGGTGCTGGTGAGAAAACCACCCTCGACCAGAAATCCGCCCACCTTGGTCTCAATGCCGGCTTCATTCTTGATGTGATCTTCTGAAAAGCTGAGCGGAGTTCCCGCTTCGGAGAGCAGTTCGACTTTGCGTACTCCCAGTTCAAAACCCTCGTCGACGATGAATTCGACACGCTCCCGATCGCCACCTTCTCGGTGGCGGACGAAGCGCGCGCGTGCTTCAAAATAGCCCTGCTGTTGATACGCGTGTTCGATCTTGGTTGCGCTTTCTGAGAGCGCAGCGTCATCGTACGAGCCGGTATCGAAAATCGTCAGCTCGTGCTTGAGCTTGCTGTCGGAAAGCGCTTTGTTACCGCTGAAGATCACTTCGACATGGCGACGCTCGAGCACATGCAGGCGGAGCCGGATTTTCCTGTTCACTGGCTCGAGATCGCGCTGAAGATCGAAATCGGGCTTGACTCGCGCACCCGGAAAACCGAGATGTTGCAACTGCTCTTCGGCGCGACGGGTGTCTTCTCGCACGCGGTTCTCACTGAATCGCGCCCACCACCAGCAGCAGTGCGAGAAGGTGTCGTTCAGATTTG
>JAHFDU010000202.1 GCA_023248835.1 Myxococcales bacterium
GCTGCGCGGTCGCGGCATGCCGAACGTGCACGGGCGCGGCCGCGGAGATCTGGCGGTGCGGTTTCAGGTCGTGGTGCCGACCAAGCTTTCCGACGAACAGCGCCCACTCATCGAAGCGCCCGGCAAACTCGATCCTTCTGCACAAACCCCGCCATCGTCAGGTGCCGCCACCGACAAAGAGGCGGGATTCTTCTTCCGCCGCAAGAAGAAACGAAAATAATTCATTGTCTGCTTTGTCTACTCTCTCGGTTGACAATTATGCGATCGCTGAAGACAGGTGAACCCCGAAGCGAACCGAGCTGGGATCGGCACCACAAGAAAAAAACTCCCCCCAGCCGCTGGACAGGTTGATTCCCAGCCAAGCATCAGCAGGATCCACAATGCGAAACAGGGTCCACTGTCCACTTCCAGGCTCGGCGTACCTGTCGTTGCGACGTGTGAGGCGGTTGCCGATCACTTTGGCGGTGAACGTAACGGCGTGCCTTTCAATTTGTTCCGATGCAGTCGTCGAGTCGAAAAGCCGATCGATTTCGGAGCGGACCACCTGGTTTGTCGGTTCCGTTGTTTCGAGCAGTATCCAAGCAGCTGGTGCAGCGCGTACATCTTCCTGTCCCCGCTCCGAAATGGCTTGTGGGGCTTGGGCGGCGTGTTACCATCTGTCATTACGTCGCTGCGCGCCCTGGCGGGTGGGTAGAAGACGAACCCTTTTGAGAGTGCTAGGTTGTCGGGAAACCTTCTTGTTGTGAATGCGGATGGCCCGGAGACGCGGGTCGCGCTGATTGAATCGGGCCAGCTCGCCGAGCTCTATATCGAGCGGCGGCGCGAGCGTGGCGTTGTCGGCAATATCTACAAAGGCCGGGTGCAGCGCGTACTGCCGGGCATGCAGGCAGCCTTTGTCGATCTCGGTCTCGACAAAGCGGCATTTTTGTTTGTCGCCGACGTTCGCGGCGCGCCCGAAGATTGGAAAGCGCTGTTCGTCGACGACGAAGACAGCAAACCGCAAAAAGAGGCGCATGGCGCACACGACGCCAAGATTGAAGATCTGGTCAAGAGCGGCCAAGAGATCCTGTTGCAAGTCGCCAAAGCGCCGATCGGCACCAAAGGCGCGCGCTCGACCGCGTACATCTCGCTGCCCGGCCGCAACTTGGTATTCATGCCGACGGTTGATCACATCGGCATTTCGCGCCGCATCAGCGACGAAAAAGAGCGCAAACGGTTGCGCGCCATCGTCGATTCGATGCGGCCACCGGGCGCCGGGTTCATCGTTCGCACCGTCGCTGAGAATGTGAGCGAACCCGAGCTGCGCGCTGACATGGATTTTCTTATCAAACTTTGGAATTCGATCGTCAAGAAGAAGGACACCCAAAAAGCGCCGTCGCTGGTGTACAGCGATCTCGATCTCCTCTTGCGCACGGTGCGCGATCTGTTCACTGCCGATGTTTCGAAACTGATCGTCGATTCCAAATCGGAATACGAGCGGCTGATGAAATTTGTCGGCGCCTTCATGCCGCAATTCAGCGGCAAGATTGAACTCTATGAAGGGCGCGAAGCGGTTTTCGACGGTTATGGCATCGAGGCGGAGATCGATCGTGCGCTCGGGCGTAAAGTGCAGCTCAAGTCGGGCGGCTCACTGATTATCGATCAGGGTGAGGCGCTGACTGCGATAGACGTCAACACTGGAAAATTTGTCGGCAAGCGCAGCCTCGAAGAGACGCTGACCAAGACCAATTTGGAGGCGTGCAAAGAGGTCGCCGAGCAGCTGCGATTGCGCAACATCGGCGGCATGATCGTGGTTGATTTCATCGACATGGACAAAGAGTCGAGCCGCGAAAAAGTGATGCGCGCGTTTACCGAAGCGCTCGAAAAAGACAAGGCCAAGGCCAACATCACCAAGATTTCCGAACTCGGCCTGGTCGAGATGACGCGCAAGCGCACCCGCGAATCGCTCGGCCGCATGCTGACCGAAACCTGTACCTATTGTGACGGCAAGGGCACTACCAAATCGAGGATCACCATTGCTTATGAAATTCTGCGTCGGCTCCGTCGCGACGGCCATGCGATTTCGGGCGAGGCGATCTCGGTCAGCGCCCATCCCGACATCGCCAATCTTTTGCAAACGGTCGAGCGACAATATCTTGATGATCTAGAAAAACGACTGCAAAAAAAAATCATCATCGAACCGAAGAAGCATTTGCACTTAGAGAAATTCGAAATCGTCGCTCGCGGTGCGCGCAACAAAAATTCAGATTCATCAGATTAAGTTCGTCATCCGCCTTTGGTTGCAGCGACGATCGAAAGACGCGAAGCCCGTAGCGCGGGGAGCAATCCACCTGCGTAGCCCATCACCATCGCGAACACGATTGATGCGAAGACGATACCGGGAGTCAGGTGCAAGTGAAACGAAACTTCACTGAAAGTTTGCCAATTTACCGTCGAGAAGCGGAGTAGCTGGGCGGCGGTGGCACCGATGAGACCAATCGCTGCCGAGCCGAGCGCAAGCAGGACCGACTCGATGACGAAAGAAACCAATACCGCGCGTTGCTGAAAACCGAGCGCGCGCAAGGTGCCGATTTCGCGCGTGCGCGCCGCCACCTGAGCGTACATCGTGATCATCGCGCCCAAGATGGCGCCGAAAGAAAAGATGGCGGCGACAAAGAGACCAAGGTACTGGACGAACAAACTTAGCTGCTCCGATTGCGCCGACCAGTAGTCGACCTCGCGTTTGACTTCGAGCGTGTTGAGCTGCGGGTCGCTCTCCATTCGAGTTCGGAGTGTTTGCAGTGCGGCGGCGTCTTTGAGCTTGAGCGTCACCGACGAAAATGCCGGCCGACGTTGAAAAGCGTCTTCAAATTGGTCGACGTCGCCCCAGATTTCAGCATCGTAGGCGGAGCCGCCGTGATCCATCACGCCGACGACATTCCAATCCCGCCGCGCGAAATGCATTTTTTCACCGAGGCGTGCGCCGGGATAGCGCCCGACCAAACCTTTGCCGACCATGATCTCTGAGCTACCGGCTTTGAACATGCTGCCGTCGAGCGCGTGCGGCGGATGAAGTTCGAGTCCGAGTGGCCCGACGCCGCGCACGGTGAGATTGGTGCCGTCCTCTTCGCTCTTGGCGTTCTGCTTGACCGCATAGATGAGCACCACCAACTCGGCAGAGGCCAGACCGTGACCATCTTTTCCAATGGCAGTTTCCGGCGCGGCGCCGAGCAGGCGCAACTGTTCGGGTAGCATGCCCGACTGAATCTCGTTTTGTGTTCCTTTGCGAAGTATTTTGGCGTTTTCGCTGCTGCCAGTCGCTTTGAGAGTAGTGCGCACGCCGTTGGTGGTCATTAGCACCACCGCAAAAATGCACACCACCAGTGCCAAGCCAGCCGCGGTGACGCCCGTGGTCCAGCCGCGCTGGGTGAGCGAGCGAATGTTGTAGATCATCGGTACTCCCTCACCCGAGGCGAGGACGATGATGCCGAGCACCAAAATGACCAGCAGCGAAAGCACCAGACCCACCACCGCGCCGGTGAGTCCCAAGCCGAGCAGTGCACCGACGGCAATTGTGACGAGTTTGGTCATCTTGTTCTCTTTGGTTGGAGGTCAACGGGACGGTCTTGCTGCGCAAGACACGTCCCATGCAAAATACTTGCTCCATTTTCTCCTTGGTCAGAGGTCAACGGGACAGTGTCGCGCGGACGCGACACGTGTCCCATGCAAATGGGTTTCATTCTACTCTCCGTAACGAATCTACGATTTTCAGTTTTCCGGCGCGCCAGGCGGGCAGTGCGGCGGAGAACATTCCGCAGGCAAGTGCGATGGCGACCGCCAAGGCCACCAGTTTTGGATCGATCTCAAACGCGCCCAAAAATGGTCCGAGTTCGCGTTGAAATAGATCGGCGAAAAAGCGCAATACCGGAGCCGCCAGGCCGACACCGAGTGCGACGCCGACCAGCGAAATAACGAATCCTTCCCCCAGCACCAAGCGCACCACGTGCGCGGGCTGAAAACCGAGCGCGCGCATCACCGCATATTCGGTGGTGCGTTCGCGCGTCGCCATCGACAAGGTGTTGGCTAAAATCAGCACCAAGATCACCAGCACCACCATCGAGATCACCGAGATCGCCCCGAGCAGCTGCGAAGACATCGAGAGGAACTCGTTTTGAAAAGCCTTTTCGCTCTCGGTGCGAGTTTCGGCAGAAGAGTTGGCGAACAGCTGATCGACCGAGCGCGCCACTTGCGCGGAGTCGGTGGCGGCGCCGACTTTGAAAATCAGAATGCCCACTTGATCGCGTTTTTCCTCGACGAGCGCATCGTTGAGGTAGGTCCAGTGAAAATACATCGTCTGCTGATCGAAAGTTTTCGACGTTGCGGTGTAGAGCGCGCGCACGTTGAAGCTCCACTCGCCGGGATAGATGTCGCCGGTGAGGGTGACGCGATCGCCGATTTTCCAGCCATATTTCTCCGCCAGTCGTACGCCGATAACCGCGCCTTGCTTGTCCTGTTTGAAGGCTTCCATTTGTGCCGGCGGAACCAGCACCTCGGGATACAGTTCAAGCGCGTGATCCTCCATCGCGAACTTGGCAAAGAATTGCTTGGGATCTTTGTAGTAGCCGCCGAACCAAACCATGTAGCTGAGCGCGCTGACGCCGGGAACGTTTTTGACTTTGCTCGCGTACGCCAGCGGCAATGGAAAAATAATTGCCGTCTTGTTGCGCACTACCATGCGATCGGCGCCGGCCGATTCGGCACCGGCATACCAGGCGGCGATGAACGTCCGCAAAAATAGAAACGCGATGATGGTGACCGCGACTCCGATCGAGGTCAGCACCGTGCGCACGCGGTTACGAAAAGCGCTCTTGATCACTAGAATGGGGAAGTTCATGCGCTCGGCCGTGTTTCCTCAGCCAGTCGCCCTTTGTCGAGTCGACGGATGATTTTCGCCGCTTGGGCCGCTGCTGGATCGTGGGTCACCATCACGATGGTTTTGTTGAATTTGGTGTTGAGCAGAGACAGTAGTTTCAAAATCTCCTCGGCGCTCTTGCGGTCGAGATCGCCGGTCGGCTCGTCGGCAACGAGAATTGTCGGGTCGGTGACAATCGCGCGCGCGATCGCCACGCGCTGCTCCTGGCCACCTGACAACTCACGCGGATAGTGGTGCATGCGGTCTTCGAGTCCGACGACACGAAGTGCAGTCTCGACCCGTTTTTGTCGTTCGGCTTTGCCGAGCTTGGTCAGTAGCAGCGGCAGCTCGACGTTTTGAAACGCGGTGAGCACTGGCAGAAGATTGTAAAATTGAAATATAAAACCGACGTGGCGGGCGCGCCAGGTGGCCAAATCCCCCTCGGAGAAATGGGTGATGTCTTCGCCACCGACGATGACTTGGCCCGAGGTCGGCCGGTCGATCCCGGCAATCAGGTTGAGTAGTGTCGTCTTGCCGCTGCCAGAAGGGCCCATCAGCGCTTCGAACGCGCCCTGCTCGATGCTCAGCTGAATGCCGTCGAGCACCGGAATTGGCTGGTTGCCACGATGGTAGGTTTTTTTGACGTCGCGCACTTCAATGATCGCACTCAATTTTTTTTCTCCTTTGCAACCGATCCTTCACCCAGCTCCGCCGGCGGATGGGCGATAACACGCGTGCCGGCGGCGACACCGCTACGCAACTCGATGCTGCTGCCGAGCGTGTCGCCGAGCGTGACCGGCAGCTCGTGCACCCGTTCTCCGTCGAGCGTCAACACACATTTTCTCCCGCCGCGCTCGACCACCGCGTCGGCCGGCGCCACCAACTTAGACGGCGCCTGCAGCGATTTTTCGTCGAGCGGTCGCGACAGGAAACTGACCTTGGCCGCCATGTCGGGCAGCACGCCCACGGTCTTATCGACAAAGCGTACTTTGACCATCACCGCTGCTTTGGCGCGATCGACCATCTGGCGGATTTCGTGCACCTCGCCGCGGAAGCGCTTGCTCGGATAGGCATCGAGTACGATCTCTGCCGGCGTCGCGCTAAAGATCTTACCAATCTGCGATTCCGAAACGTCGGCTTGCACTTCCATGTCATCGAGCGACGCCAAACTAAAAATACCCGTCGGGCTCGCCACCGGAACCACTTCGCCGACCTCGGCAAACTTGCGCAAAATCGTGCCACCGATCGGCGCCCGCACTTTGGTATTCTCGAGCGCCACCGCGGTCGCGCTGCGGTGCGCCTCGATACTGCGCACATCCGCTTGCGCGGAATTGAGCCGGGCCCGAGCGCTCACCAGATGAGCGTCGGCATCGTCGAGCGACGCCTGGGTGCCGGCGCCGCGCGAAGCCAGCGCTTTTTCACGACCAAGCTTGATCTCGGCATCGGCGACTTCGGTTTTGGCGCTCTCGACCTTGGCGTGCCCGGCGGCAATGTTGGCCGATAGTTCGGTCGACTCGGCCTGTACCGACGACGCCTCAAGTTCAGCCAGCACTTGGCTGGGTGCGACCCGATCCCCTTCGGCCACCAGCAGGCGCGCGATGCGCCCGGTCATCTTCGGTGCCACCGTCGCTTTTTGCCGTGCCGCGACGTAGCCGGTGGAAACCAGCAGCACGTCGGGCGCCGCCGGCGAGAGTAGGGTCGCACTTACGAGTTCGACTTCAGTCGAGAAGAAATGGCTCTTCTGTGATCGCGCGTAGAAAAACACCAAACCGGTGGCCACGATTGCGACGCCAATCAGCAGCGCAAAGACGGGAAAACGGTTACGAGATCGTTCGGCGCAACCAGGTTTTGTGCGCGGCGAATCGCGATCAATGCGCAGCGACTCGAGCTCGGTCGCCAGCTTATCTGCCTCGTCGGACACGGGCCGGAACATTACTTTCGGCGCGCCGGCGATGCAAGCCCAGGGGCGCCCGAAAGTCCGGGCGTTGCCGACAGCCTACAGCTCACAGCCAACAGTTGGAAGACACCAGCAACGCAAATTTGTTTCTTCCGTCACTGTCGGCCGTTGGCTGTCGGCTGTCGGCCTGCAAAACCGTCGGTGAGCCCATAATGGATCATGGCGTCAGACAACAGCGAAAGCCGATGCGAGGCTCGCCGCTGGTCGACGCGGGCAGATGGGTCTTGCTGCAGCGAGATTCCACACCGGAGTCGGACGATCCGCCTTTGACGGCGGGCTTGCCCTCGTCGACCACCCACTCGGCAGCGTTGCCGCTGAGATCGAAGACGCCGCCTCCGCTGTGACAATTTGGCAGCGAGCCGCTCGGCAACAGCGCCGCGCGCTTTTCGGTATTGCAAAATGTCGGCTCGTAATGATTCCCGTACGGGTAAGTGTTTTCTTCGGCGCTGC
>JAHFDU010000203.1 GCA_023248835.1 Myxococcales bacterium
CAAAAGCCCAGTCGCGTTCGAGAAAGAAAATTTCAAGATCGGAGTTGACAATCAAATAGCCGCGGCAGCATAAATCGAGTGTCCGCCAGATCGGATCAAGAGCAGCGCGACGCGTATGCGAGTCCCGCGATCATAAAGATAAAGGCGGCGAGATCCCACAAGCACGGATCACCAACACGGTAGTAAGGCATGAATTTCGACAGGCCGTGGCGATCGACGACCACCTCTTCGAATAAGATCCAGAAAGAAAAGAAACAGACTCCGACGGCGATCTTCACTAAAAGTGGCAACCCTCCAAAACGGATCTGCATGAGCGCGAGCATATCCTGGCGGTGCGTTAATTTGGAAGGCGGTGTTCTACCACTTGATCTCGGCTGCATGATCCGCAGCGTACTGATTGGAAGGTCGAGATTGGTGATTGACCATTGGTCAATATTCTGTACACTCAACGAGGTGAAGCGTCGTGAGGTGATTCGACTCATCAAGAAGGCGGCGAGGGATGATCGAATTTACATTTCGGCGCATGCTTCAGACAACGATGATTTGGTAACATAGGAAGACATGCTGTCCGCGCTTGAAACCGCGCAGTCGTTTGCCTACCAGCCGGAGAATGGACGCTGGCGGGTGTGTGGCAAGGACTGCAACGGTTTTGCCCTAACGGTGATCGTTCTCGTTGACGAACACGCAGTGATCGTCTGGACCGTATTTTGAGAGGTGAACCAATGCTGAGACATTGTCCGAATTGCAAAGCTGAAGCATTGAAGGAGCGAATGATCGCAAAGACCCGCAAGGTTGCCGACCATACGTTTCATGCGCTTCTCCCAGCCCAGCAGTGCAGGTCATGCGCTGAAGTTTTCTTCGACGGGCGGGTGATCGGAAGGTTCGAACTGCAGATCGCAGCGTCGCTGTGCGCAGCAGGAATTACGTCGGGAGCCGCTGTCGCATTTATCCGAAAAGCATACGGAATGAGCGGCAAAGATCTGGCCCGGTTGCTCGGCGTTCGCGCCGAGACGGTTTCGCGCTGGGAGCACGCGAAGCGATCGATCGAACGCGGTACCTATGCAGTGTTGCACCAGCTGATTTCGGATCGGCTGCACGACCGCAGCGCCACCGCGGACTACCTGCGTTCGCTGCACAAGCCGAAGCGATTGCCGCGGATCGTGAAGCTGCGCATCGACCGGGCGGCATAGCGAACCAAGCAAATTGTCGCGTGTACCAGTCTAAAACTATGGTAACTGAAATCGCGCAATCTCGACGGCCTTGTCGGTGTCTTTGCCGCCAATCGGAGGTTGAAAAAAGACCACCTGCGTGGCGGCTGGCAGATTGGGAAAATCGTTCAGTTGAATTTCTGAGGGGCGGGAACGATTTGCCTTCCCGCAAAGTGAGGCAGGAGGGTTAAGTCTAGAGTCGGTTTGCCAGTGGCCTTTGCCTGGAGGGAAAAGACGTGGAAACTTCGCGGGCGGTGTTCGATGAGGTCCTGAGGCGGATCAACCATGCCGCTGCGCTTGCGCGGTCCGGCAAGGCGCAAGAGGCGTTGGTTGCGTATGAGGCTGTGTTCGAGCCGCTTTCGTCAGGAGAGTCGATTCCGCAGCCGCCAATGCTGCGCGTTGATATGACGTCAAGGCGATCCAACCTGCTCGAGAAACTCGGCCGTCGCGAGGAGGCATTGGCGCTACTTGACGACCTCGACCTTCGAGAGGCGATACGCGAGGATCCAAAAGCACGCTATGAGCTCGCCATCGCGCGTGCGCACACCCTTGGTCGCAGCGACGCGATCGATGAGATGCTGCATGCTTTTTCGCATGCGCTGCAGATTGTTGAGGAGGAGCTTGGCGGCGAGGCGAAGCTGCGCTTCGAGGTGGTGCATGGCCTGCTCGACAGTATTCAGGCGACGCAGAGCTGGCAGCTGCTCCTCGATACTGCGCGTCAGTTCGTCGCCTACGGTCGGGACCGCGTCGATAACCTCGTGGTGATGGAGGCGAGTTGGCACGTGCCGTTTGGCTATCGCGGCCTCGGTGAAATCGACAAGGCGCGCGTGCACGCGCGGGCTATTTTGGAAAGCATGCATCGCCACGGTCAGGAAGAGGGAATCAAAGTTTGGAAGGAGTTTCTTTCAACGTTGGGTTGATGAGAACGACAGTCTCAGCGCTACGGACTAAGCCGTAATGCTTTCGGGATAAGTTTCGGCCAGCGCGTGCAACTGATCGCGTTTCATGGTGTAGTTGGGCGCCTCGTCGGTGAGCACCAAACCGCGCAGTTCATTGACCAGGCAGCGTGGACCGCCGCCGCCTTTGCCGAACAGTTCGGGTAGTTCGATTTCGACCACTTCATGACGACGTCGGGCCAGATTGCCGCGCAGGCTGGTCGACAAACCGGGCGGGGCGAGCAGGGTGCCGTCGAGGCAAAGCGCATTGCACGCATAGTTGAGCGCGTCCTCTTCCTCGATGGTCAGCACTTCTCCAAGGTTGCCCAAAAACGTGCGCAACTCCGGCGGCGTGCGCGACTTCATTGCGCCACCGTAGACCAAAAGCACCGAATCACCACCGCGGGTATGCAGAGAGTTCAAGCAAGTGTCGCCGTGAAAGTAGGGCTCGACCAATTCGACGTCGAGCACGCGCGCGCCCTGCGGCAATCGCGGTCGCACTTCGTCGAGCGACTTTTGCGTTGAGCGCACGCCGTAGGAAAGAATGAATCGGTTGCTCGGCAGCGTGCAGATGTCGGCCTGGCCTTCCCAGGTCGCGGTTGCTTCGCTGCAGGGAACGCCGGCTTCGGTGAGAAATTTCTTGATGTGTTCGCGCTCGCCTTTGCGGTGCGCCACCGCCATGTTTGAAATCATGAACTGATAGTGCTCGCCCGCCTTGAAGAGTGCGCCGGCATTCGCAGTATAGACCATTCCGGTGGCGCCTTCGGCAGGTGGCATCACCAAGATGCGTCCACCTGAGCGGGTGATGGCGTCGCACAGCGTCAGCCACTCTTTCATCGCCGCGCGTGGGTTGGTCGACTTGCGTCCACGCGAGCGAAAGTTTTCCCCGCCGCTAATCTGCCAATTGGGTGAGGGATAGGACATCAAATAGGTCGATGGCATGCCGCCACGCTACCACGAACTTGCGCTTTTCGGATACATTGCTGCGATGCTGATCTTCGACAAGAAAGTGGTGCGCCTGGCGTACACCCTGCGCAATGTTGCCGGTGAAGTGATCGACTCGTCCGCCGATGGGGAGCCGCTCGCCTACATTCACGGCGCGCATCAAATTGTGCCCGGTCTTGAGCGTGAACTCGATGGGCTTAAGGCGGGCGCGGTCAAAGACGTGGTGGTCGCTCCCGAGGACGGTTACGGCCTGCCCGATCCACAAGGAATTTTTTCGATTCCCCGTTCGGTGTTTCCGGACGGCGTCGAGCTCGAGATCGGCACCCAATTTGTCGGCGAAGACGACGAGGGAAGGGCAGTGCCGCTGCGGGTGGTCGAACTGCGCGAAAGCGAAGTGGTGGTCGACGCCAATCATGTGCTCGCCGGCGAGACGCTCTACTTTCACGTTGAAGTTCGTGACGTCCGCGAAGCGACGCCCAAAGAGTTGTTGCAAGGCTACCCCGACGCCGATTCACCCAATTTGTTGGTCAGTTGACCTTATCACATAGCGTCGAGAATTCAGCCAGGGCTTGCGGAAAATTTTCGCGTCCGAGCCCGAGGCGGAAGTGACTTTCGTCGGCATCAAAGAGCGATCCGGGCACCACCATGAGGCCGCGCTCGATGGATCGTTTGCACAATTCGTCGACTGAGATCGGGCCGCGCCAGATGGGAAAGGCGACCGAGCCAGCTTGTGGCCGCAACCAAGTAAACAGCGACCGGCTCCGCGAGAAAAACTCATCTACGTGCGCGAGATTTTCGCCGATGATCTGCAAGTTGCGGGCGACGATCTTTTCGCGCGCGCGCAGGGCGATGGTGGCGAGCACTTCGCTCGGTGCGCTGCCACAAATCGTAGTGTAGTCCTTGAACGCCCAGCAGCGATCGAGCCATTCCCGCCGCTGCGTTGCGAGCCAACCAGTGCGCAGGCCGGGTACGCCAAACGCTTTGGAAAGCCCAGAAAAAGAGATCGCGTTTTCATAAAGATCACACGCCGGCTGGAGGCGCTTGGCCGGATCGTATTCTAAAAGGCGATACATCTCGTCGGAAAATAGGCACAGGTTGTGTTCGGCGGCGATGGCGATCAGCGACTCGTATTGCTTCTGCGACGGCAAAAACCCAGTTGGGTTGTGTGGAAAATTGATCACCAACATGCGCGTGCGTGGCGTTACCAGCGTGCGCAGCTCACCGAGATCGAGTCGCCAGCGGTCGTTGTCGGCATGGAGAGGCCACGGCGAGACCTCGCAACCGGCGCTGCGCGCGACGTCATAGAGTGACTGATAGGCCGGCCACAGAGCGACCACGTGATCGCCCGGCGACAGCAGGGTGTGCATCGCCAGAAAGATTGCTTCAGAAGGCGCAGCGACGATCACGTTGTCGACGGAGATGGTGCGGTACAGGCGCGCGATCTCCTGGCGCAGTCGCTCATCGCCGCGGGTGTCGGTGTAACCAAGGCTGAGCTCTTGCCACAAGCGGGCGCACTCTTCGTCGGACCACGCCAGCAGCTCGTGCAGAGCGATGCTTTCGCAGTCCGATGCGCTGAGCAACCAGCGCAACGAAAATTCATAGCGGGCGAAATAGCGTTCGAGTTTGAAAGGGGGAAGCAATCTTAGTTTGCTACAGAATGCTGCGATCCGGGCTCCTTGGGGTTCGAGCCTTTGGTGTGCGCCTTGGTCGCGGATCCGTTCTCGGCGGTGTGAATGCGCATGCCGTAAAAAGAACGATAGACAAAACTCGCCGACAGCACGAAAAGGATCGCCGAAAACAGGTGCACCAAATTGCCATGCTCGTCGCGATACTGTTCGGCGAGCTCAACCGCGAGCAATCCGAACAGAGTGGTGAATTTGATCACTGGATTCATCGCCACCGACGAGGTGTCTTTGAAGGGATCGCCAACGGTATCGCCGACCACGGTGGCCGAGTGCAGCGCGGTTCCCTTTTCTTTGAGCTCGGTCTCGACCACTTTTTTGGCGTTGTCCCAGGCGCCGCCGGCATTGGCCATGAAGAGCGCTTGATAGAGTCCAAACAGCGCGATCGAAATCAGGTAGCCGATGAAGAAAAACGAATCGAGGCAGGCGAAGGCCAAGGTGCCAAAGAACACCGCCAAGAAGATGTTGAACATGCCCTTCTGCGCATATTGGGTGCAGATCTCAACCACTTTTTTGCTGTCTGCCGTCGAGGCCTTTTCGACGCCGTCGAGTTTGATGTTGGCTTTGATGAACTCAACCGCGCGGTAGGCGCCGGTCGAAACCGCTTGGATGGTCGCGCCAGTGAACCAATAGATCATCGCGCCGCCGGTGACCAGGCCGAGCAGAAACGGCGGATGCAGCATCGACAGATTCTCGATGCCGGTGGTGAGCTTGTTGGTAAGCGCCATGATGATCGAAAAGATCATCGTCGTCGCGCCAACCACCGCGGTGCCTATCAGCACCGGCTTGGCGGTGGCTTTGAAAGTGTTGCCGGCGCCGTCGTTCTCTTCGAGAAACTGCTTGGCGGTTTCGAAGTTGGGAACAAATCCGAAATCGCGTTTGATTTCTTCTTTGACGTTTGGCACCGACTCGATGAGCGACAGCTCATAGACCGACTGGGCGTTGTCGGTGACCGGGCCGTAGCTGTCGACGGCGATGGTGACCGGACCCATGCCGAGAAAACCAAACGCGACCAGACCGAAAGCGAACACCGGCGCAGTCATGGTGGCGTTGGCGCCAGCCCCGAGCAGCTGAAACAGTCCTTCGTTCGAGATCAGATAGGCGGTGCCCATCAGTGCGACAAAAACGATGCCCATCCAGTAGGCGGAAAAATTGCCGGCGGTGAGACCGGAAAGCACGTTGAGTGAAGCGCCGCCTTCGCGCGATGCGGTCACCACTTCCCGCACGTGAGCCGATTCGGTCGAAGTGAAAATCTTGACCACTTCGGGAATGATCGCGCCTGCCAGCGTGCCACAGCTGATGATCGCGGAGAGCTGCCACCAAAGTTCTTTGCGGCCGCCGAGCTCAGGCACCAGCAGGTAGGAAACGCCAAAGGTCATTGCGACCGAGACGAACGAGGTCAGCCACACCAAAATCGTCAGTGGCTTCTCGAAGTTCATCTTGTCAGCGTTGCGATATTGCGTTTTTGCGACGGCTTCGTTGAGAAGATAAGAGACGCCGCTGGCGACGATCATCATGATGCGCATCGCGAAAATCCAGATCAGCAGCTGGGTTTGCAGCGTTGATGTCAGCCCGGGTGCGAGCAGAATGAAGGTGATCAGCGCGACGCCGGTGACGCCATAGGTCTCAAAGCCGTCGGCCGACGGGCCGACTGAATCGCCGGCGTTGTCGCCGGTGCAGTCGGCGATGACGCCTGGGTTGCGAGCGTCGTCCTCTTTGATATTGAAGACGATTTTCATCAGGTCCGATCCGATGTCAGCGATCTTGGTAAAAATTCCGCCAGCGATGCGCAGCGCCGAGGCGCCGAGCGACTCGCCGATCGCAAAGCCAAGAAAACAGGCGCCGGCGTAAGTTTGTGGCACGCCGACATACTGCATCAGCAAAATGCAGAGCATCATGAACAGTTCAATAGAGATCAGCAGCATGCCAATCGACATGCCAGCCTTGAGCGGAATCTGATAGGTCGGAAACGGTTTGCCGCCGAGCGCGCCAAATGCGGTGCGCGAGTTGGCAAAGGTGTTGACGCGAATGCCGAACCAGGCGACGCCGACCGATCCAGCGATCCCGAGCAAGCTGAACAGAACGATCGCCATGATCTCGAGCGCCGGCTCTTTCCAGAAATAGGCGACCATCACAGCGACGATGAAGGTCTCCAGGATGGCGATGAATTTTACCTGTGTAAACAGATAGGTCTTGCAGGTTTCATAAATCAATTCTGAGATCTCGCGCATCGAGCGATGCACCGGCAGATTGCGCAGACCGTAAAACGCCCACAGTCCAAAGGCTAAGCCGGCCAAGCACACCACCAGGCCGAGCGCGAGCAAGATATGGCCCTTGATGCCGCCAAAAAAGAGCTCTTTGCTAAAGTCGGGCACGCGCAGCGTGAGATCGCTGGCAAATGCGGTTGACGTTGCGCAGAGCGCCGCAGAAAATGAGACGACGCTGAGAGCTTTTTTCCTCAAAGTGGATGCCATAGTCGACCTGTCCTCCCTGGTCTGAGATTTGGAACGCGCACGTATACCTTGCA
>JAHFDU010000204.1 GCA_023248835.1 Myxococcales bacterium
TGCCGGGCTGCCCACAAATAGAGACCCCAACCGTCGAATTCGATGTTGGGGCCGGCGTCGTTGAAATCGGACTCTTCCGTGCCGTCGCCAAAGTAGCGCACCACTGAGATTCGATAGGGAACGCCAGTAAACGCTTGAAATTTTCCCGCGTCGGCGTCGAGGAAAAAATTCAGCGCGCGCTTGGCCTCTTCAAAATGGCCCATTTTGGCAAGCGCGACGATTGCATAGGTAGCATCGCGCACCCAACCGATGTGCCACTCTCCGGGCGGCAAACTTGCGAGCAACATTCCGTAGCCTTTGCGCTTGGGATTTTCGCTGTACGGCTCGAGCACCTGCGACATGCGCAAAACGGTTTCTTGTTGGCGATAGACCTGTCGTTCGTCGTCGGAGAGAGATTCGGGTGGCGGTTTGCGCCAAGTTTCCCATTCGGTCTGTACGTCGGACAGCAGTGCGTCCGGCGAACGGGTGCTCAAGAAGTCATTCCAAGCCTTCATCGCCGCATCGGTAATGTTTGGATCTTCGACAAATTGCATCACCACCGCAAAACTGACGCTGGCTCCGGGCGCAACGTCGCCAAACGAGCGCTGCCAGACCAGGGTGAGATCGTTGCCTTTGCGGGCGCGCGGCGTGTTGTCGAGATCGCGTCCGCTCATGACGTTGGTATAGCCGGTGCCAGCACAGTCGGCGCGATCGAATGGACCGATTGGCTGATAAAGCATGGCACCGCCGCCAGGGCCGGTTTCGACCGCGCTAAGATCACCAAACGTGATGTTTTCGCTGTCGCTGCCGGGCGCGTCCGGTGGGCTAGAGCCCGGCGCCGGCGCGGCACCTAAATGAAAATTGGGATTGGCAAAGGCGTTGAGTTTGACCGATTGCGTGGTTGTATTGGTCAGGCGGAGCATCATGACCAGCGCATTACCCGAGTAATGCAAGGGCGAGAAGAAAAACGACTCGGCTTGCACGCCGTCGATGACGGCCACGCTGCGTATTGTGCTCGACTGGTCGACATACCCAGCCTGCGAATCGACGTCTTTCAGCCACACACCATGGCTGCCGACGCGCACGCCGAGATAGGCGTCGTAGATGAGGTTGCGCCGCCACACGCCCTCTTTTTGGGGGTCGAGACCGGCGTGCAAATAGCGATACGGGTGCTCGAGAAACGCGGTGATTTTTCGCTGTGACAAATCGTAGATCTGAAAACCAAAACCGTTTCCCGTCGGTAACGCTGGAATCGATGGCACTGGACTCGAGGCGTAGGTCAGTCGCGAGAGCAAAAGAAAAAAGAAAACTCCAGTAGGTCCGCTCGTCCTGAGCTTGTGCTTCGACCGGCTCAGCACGGTCGGGGACGGTGCTTCGACTCCGCGCTGTGCGCTTCGCTCAGCATGAGCGGTCTCAAGTGAGTGGCATTGGCCGCTACGGGGCATACAGCGCGCTTCCTTGCGCAGATAAATGCAAATCGAGCGACTGGTTGGTCACGGTCACATCATTGCCACCGAGGCGATCGTGCAGCACCGTACCGTCGGCAATCGTGACGCCGGACGGCAGCGGCACTTTGCGGCTCCAATCGCTAGCCGCGCGGTTGAGCGCAACGATGGCAACGTCGGGCGCGGCCACTCGCGCGTAGACGTAAATGTCATTCTCGGTCCACACGCCCTTGCGGTCGCCGACTTGCAGCGCTCTTAGTGAAGTGCGGGCTTTGCCGAGGCGCTGCGTGTGATCGAGCGTCGCCTGTTCGAACTTCGAGTAGCCACTCCATTTCATCGGCCGCCGATTGTCGGGATCGGCAGAGCCAGCTTGGCCAAATTCGTCTCCATAGTAGACGAGCGGAACGCCGGGCTGGGTGGCGACGAAAGTGAGCGCCAGACGCAATTTGCGATAGGCCGCTTCGTCTTGCGGCGGCGACGGTGGCGCCTTCCAGGCCTGCTCTTTGGCATTGCCTTCGTCGACGTCGCCGGCGGCTAAGCTTACAAAACGTGGCACGTCGTGATTGCCGACAAACGGCGCCATCGGTGCGGTACCAAAAAATTTGTCGGAAGCGTTGGCGGAGTTTTCAAGTGCGTACATGTCCTGCTTGCCGCGCGCCAGCACATCGGTGAGGGTGAAATAGAGTGGAAAATCGAATTGCGCGTGCAGTTTGGTCGGGCCGACGTAGTGATTGACCAGATCGCGATCGCCGTCGAAGGTTTCGCCGACGAGATAGTAGAGTGGCCCTGCGTGCTCGAACTCGTCGCGCAGCCGCGAGCGCAATCGGCGGGTCGCCGCCTCTTCGAAATGTTTGACCGCGTCGACACGAAAACCGTCGATGTCAAGATCGCGCGCCCAGAAGAGTGCATCGTCGACCATCGCGCGCAGCGCGTCGAAATTGCGATAGTTCAAATCGGGCAGATAGGACATGAACCAACAGTCGAGCGCGTGCGCAGTCCAGTCGCAATTGGGCGCGCCGCAGACGCAAGTCCCGTCGCCGCTAAACCAGCCGTCGGACTGGTGAGCGACGAAGTAGGGGTGTTCTTTGTGGACATGGTTGAGCACGGTGTCGACGAGAACGCGAATGCCGCGCGCGTGTGCGCTGTGGATGAGCGCGCGCAGATCTTCGATCGATCCAAAGCGCGATTCGGTGGTCTGCGACGAGGTCGGCCAGTAGCCGTGGTAGCCGGAATAGAGCCGCCCGTCGGAACCGGGTTCACTGTGATCGGGGTTGGCGTTGGGCGGCGACAGCCACAACGTGCGCACGCCGAGGGCGTCGAAATAACCCTCTTCGATCGCGGCGCGCACCCCGGCAAAATCGCCGCCGAAATAGTTGGCGCGATCATCGAGTTCACCGAGCGGAAGGTTGCTCGCCGGATCGCCGTCGCGAAAACGATCGGTGAAAGCAAAGTAAAAAAGTCCCTGCCGAAAATCGAACGGCTGATCTTCGATCCAAAACGGTATGTGTAGCTCTTCTGCGGGGTGGCCGGCGCGGTCGGCGGCACTCACGACAAACCGATGTTTGTTCTTCGTCAGGCCATGGGCGCGCACGGTCATGTTTCCTTCTGCCGACAACATCGGCGCGTCTTGTGCCGCACCGTCGAGCTTGATCTCGAGCGACTTGCTGTCGAAACCGGCGCCCGAGTGACCGTCGACATACTGCAGCTGCAGTTCGGCGTCGCCGCCAGCGGATTTCTGTAAACTCAAGAACTTCAACTGGGGGCGATTGCAGTCGTCGACTTCAACCAGCGAGTTCTCGGTGTCGCCGACGAATTTGGTGTAGGCATCATTGGGATCAAGGAGCCAATTGTTGCCGTCGGTGACGAATTTGTAGCCGTACGCTCCTGGGCGGAGTGCAATGTGGCCGCGCCAAGTTCCATCCGAGCCCAGTGTCAGCGGATTCGCGGTTTGATCGAACTTATTAAATTCGCCGGCAACCGAAACACTCGCTACCGCGCTATCAGGATGAAAAGAAAATTCGGTGGTACATGCCCGCACCAGCGGCCGATGCAGATCGTTCGGCGCACCGCCGTCGGGATAGCGCGACCCTGGTAAGGCGTCGCACGCGCCCAGTGCAACCAGAAAAAAAGCACCATATGGCCGTCCGATTTGCACTACCCGCTGCGTACCGCTTTGCATCATCGACTGTCAAGAGGCACCAGAAGATTGAGACGAAGCTTGACAAGTGACGCTACGGCGACTACGAAACCCTTATGTCCGCAACCCGTGAAGAAGATTCTGACCGGCGCATCGAGCCGCGCACTGATACCGCGTTTTTCGCCGTCGAAGTGCGCGGTGCCGACATCTATTATCGACTGGTCAAGAACATCAGCCGCAGCGGTTTTTCGTTTGATGATCGCTTTCCGCTCGAGCGACCGGGCGACGCCATCGTGATGGAATTTCCGTTGCCCGGTTCGGCCGATCCGATTCGCATCGAGGGGCGTGTGGTCTATGCCCGGCCCGACCGCGGCGTCGGTGTACACATTGTCGATGTCGAAGCCGATCGCTACGCGCAGTTGATGGAGGTACCGCCTCCAATCAAAGCGGCGAAGCCAGCGAAAGAGAGACAGGGCGATGCCTAACTGGTTTTTCAAAGTCATGTCGTCGATTCATGTCGGGCTCTACCGGGCGACCAAGGGGCGCCTCGGTGGCCGCATGGTGGGATGCGATGTATGCCTGCTGACTACCACCGGCAGCAAGACCGGAATTCAGCGCACCGCGCCGCTGCTCTGTTTTCCAGAGCCCGGCGACAAGTTGGTCATCATTGCCTCCAAGGGCGGCGCCGATAAGGCCCCGGCGTGGTGGGGGAATTTGCAAAAGAATCCGCGCGCTGAAGTTGAATACAAAGGCGCGCGCAAGAGCATGGCGGCGCGCCAGGCATCGCCCGAAGAGAAGGCCCGGCTGTGGCCGATGGTGGTGGAGCGCTACGCCGGTTACGCCGAGTATCAGAAGAAGACCACACGCGACATCCCGGTGGTGATTCTCGAGCCCAGCAACTAGCAATTAGCAGATCTTTCTTGGCAGCGAAATCGACCTCGAGTAAACTCCTTCGGTTGTCCCCCCAACAATACAAAACTAAAAATGGCGCGTCACAGCCGTTTCTCGACATGTGCTCGTCGCTGCGCCTGCTGCAAGCGGCGCACGGAGCGTTTCAAGTCTTCACTGCAAAAGAATTGCACGTCATCGACGAAACGGCGCTGGCGGCGCTGCGCAATGGCGAAACCGAACGCGCGCTCGAAGGTTTGGCGCGCGACGGCAAGGCCTACATCAATCGCGATGGCGCCAGCCTCGATACTCTGGTGCACGAACTTTTACACTGCCATGCGCACGAAGATTTTCATCAACTTGGCAAGCGCTGGATCGAAGGCGCGACCGAATTTTTCACCATCGAAGCCATGGAAAAGGGCGGTCTGACCCCCACCCACAGCTATCCAGAAGAAGAGGGCGTGCTGCGCGCGCTGCTTGCAAGTGGCTACTCACTCGAATCGCTCAAGATTTTCTATTTCCAGGGCGGCGACAACACGCTGAGCGAATGGATCGATCGCCACTGCTATCGCAGCTGGAAAAAAGTCAATGAAGCGGTGCGCCACGGCGATTGGCCGCGCGCGCGCTACGGCTTGCGCCGCAAAACACGCTTCCTGTAGTTTTTGGATTCCCAATAAAATAGAGCCATAATGGTACATGGCGTTTGAGCCCCGTTTCCTCAAGCACCGCGGCATTACGGTCATTCAAAAACTCGATCCAAGTTTGCCGCGGGTACCCGCCGGGAAAGTTGGCATTGTGCTGGCGGGCGGTGCCGTCGCTGGCGGCGCTTTTAAGGCGGGCGGTTTGCAGGCGCTCGACTAGATCTTGGTGTCGCGGCGCCATCCCGGCGGCAATGCGCATCCGTTTGGGCTGACTGAATTTGACGTGTTCGTCGGTCTGTCGGCCGGCAGCGTGCTGGCTTCGACGCTTTCGGCAGGCATTGGTCCTGCCGAGATCATGCGCATTTTGCGCGGCTCGAGTGATCTGTACGAAGCGTTTCGCCCGTGGCATTTCATGCGGCCTAATCTTATCGAGTGGCCCGAGCGTCTCGCTCTTTTTTTGAGCAAGGAAGAAGAGCTGGTCTCGAGTTGGCTCTCCGGCGCCACCGACACCCAATCGGGCGGGCGGTTTTCGCTCGCTGCGACGCTCAACAAGATGCTGCAGGCGACCGGACGCTTGCTACCAACGGGGATTTTCGATTCGCGGGCGCTACAAAGTTATTTCGAGAGCAACATGGCGCGCGCCGGGCTGCCCAACAATTTTGCCGGCGCGTTTGCGCGCGGTGGCAAAGAGCTTTATCTGTCGGCGACCGACGTCAATCGCGGTGAGCTGGTGGTTTTTGGTCACGACGAACCCTATCGCGACGTGCCGATTTCGCAAGCGATGGCGGCCTCCTGCGCGCTGCCATTGTGGTATCGGCCGATGCGGATTGAAAATCCGCGCAAGCAGGAGCCCGGGCAGCCAGAATGGCTTGATCTGGCCGACGGTGGATTGGTGCGCACCGCCAATGTTCGCGTCGCGGTCGAAAAAGGCTGCGAGCTGGTGATCTGTTACAACCCGTTCACGCGCATTCGCTACGATCGCCGCGGCCGCTATCTCTACGAGCACGGACTGTTTCCGATGATGACCCAGATGTTGCGCACCATGATCGGCGCGCGGCTCGATCTGGCCAAAGAGTTGGTGTTTCATGATCCGGCTTTCAAGGCCGACGTGGTGTTTATCGAGCCAGCTGAAGACGACTACAAGTTCTTCAGCATGGGGCCGCTCAATTTTTGGACCAAGGATCGCGCTGCGGTGCACGGTTACGAAGCGGTGCGCGCCGCGATTGAGTCGGCCCACGAATTGCTCGTCGGCGTATTTCGCAGCCACGGCATCGAAATCCGCCTGCCGCCGTCGACGAACGTGTCGCCGCTGCGTCATTCCGAGATGCAAATCGATGTGCGCGAGAGCCGCGGTTCGAAACGATAAGAATGCCCTCGAGAAAATGGCACTTCGGAGTCGGGATCGTCACTGGGGGCGCGACCTCGTTCCTACTATTTGAGATCGTGCACCTACGCTGATTTCTTGTCCTTGGATCGTGCGCTGTGGATTTTCTTTACCAGACGGAGAGCTTGGTTCACTTTTCTCGCTGTGCGAAAGTATTTGTAAACATCCGGCTCAAGCACAACCGTGCGGCGCGATCGGTCGACGAGCCGTTTCACGATCGCCAGTCCTCGTCCTTCGCGTCGCAGTCGTTTTCCGCTTAGGTTCGGAGGAATGTCATATTCCATCTCGGATTTGCTGAACTTCACCAGTTTTACTCTACGTCTCGCCATATTGTTCGACCTCCGTTCGGTTTGCCCGCCGTGCACTGATGATTCGAATGCGGCCACCCCGATAAATGTGTGCCACGATCAAAATACGCGCTTTGTGCGACAACCCAAAAGCCAGCCATCGATCCTCGGCTGTTGAGTGGTCTTTGTCGTATTCGACCAATACTTTTGGATCGTCGAAAACTGTAGCTGCCTCATCGAAGGACACACGGTGCTTGTCACGGTTCGTTGCCGCCTTGCGCGGGTCCCATTCAAAATACACTCTGGTGATGCTATGCGCTCGACGCGAACTGCGCAACTCGCGGTGAGTGCCCAAAGTGATTGACCGCGGTGCGTGCTCACGACAAACTGCGCACCATGTTTTCTCTCGGAAAAGATCGCATCACGCTCGAAGTGGTGACGCGGGTCGCGGCGGGCGAAAAGGTCGAGCTGGCGGATGCGGCTCACGTGCGCATGCAGGCTTCGCGCGCGGTGGTTGATCGCATTGTCGCC
>JAHFDU010000205.1 GCA_023248835.1 Myxococcales bacterium
ACGCAGCGTCGGACGGTCGCGACACGCCGGTGCAGCGCTCTTCGCTGTTTGAGCGGCTCGAGCTTGGAGTACAAGAAATTTCGGTGGCGCGTGAGGAGATTCCGGGATGGCCCTCGGCGCCCGATTCGCGCCCCGAAATCGAAGCGCTCAGGCGATCTTTTTTCGACGGTGGCGCAGCGCATCCGTTTGTTGGCCAGTTCTCGGACGATCGAATTGCGGACGAATTTGCGGAGGCACTCCCGGGTTCGGAAAAACGACCGTTCAGCGCGGCGTGGCTTGAGAGCTATGCGCGCTGCCCATTCCAGTTTTTTTTACGTCAGCTCGACGCGCTACCGAGTGAAGAGGCGAGTGCCGAACTCGACCCACTTGATCGGGGAAGACTCGGCCATCGTGTGCTCGAGCGGTTTTACCGCCGGCTGGCCGAGGGTGGTCGACTGCCGCGATCGGAAAACAAGCAAGAGCGCGAACTCTATGACACGGTGTTTGCCGAGGTGGTGCAGGAGTGGAAACAGCAATCGAATCACCCGCGTCACGCTGCACTCATCGCGGTGCAGCTCACCGCCCTCAATCATGAACTTTGGGATTTTCTCTGTGCAGAATTGGCATCGCCGCCGGCACCCGGGCATACGCCGAGCAAATTCGAGTGGCGTTTTGGACCACTGGCCCTCGGCGACGACGAAGATCCAGTATTTGTCCACGGCGTCATCGATCGGATTGACGTCGCGCCCGATCAAGAAAGCGCAGTGGTGCTCGATTACAAGAGCGGCCGCAGCGAGAGCTACCGCGACGCGCTCAACGACAGAGAGATCGGCGTGCGCTCGTTCCAGTTGCCGCTCTACGCCACCGCGGCTGCGCGCATGCTCGGTTATCGTCTCGTCGATGCGCGCTACTATTTGATTCGCGGCGGCACGCTTGGCCATGTCGGAGTCGACCCGTTGCTCGGCGCCACCATCACCACTTTGCGATCGAGCATGCGTCGGGCCGATTTTTCGATTCGGCCAGTCGACAGCGCGTGCCTGCACTGTCATGCCGAAGCCGCTTGTCGAGTGCAAAACCATGACTGACCAGAGCGCCGAGGTGCTAGCACGCATCGCGCAATTTGAGACCCATCTGGCAGTGCACGCCGGCGCTGGCACTGGCAAGACGCATGCGCTGACCACGCTCTATTTGCATTTGGTGGCCGGCGTCACCTCGCTGCGGCGAAGGATTCCGCCGGAGCGCATCTTGGTAGTGACCTTCACCGACAAAGCGAAAAAAGAGATGCAGGCGCGCATCTCTAGTCGTATGTCCGAGCTCGCTCATGCAGCCCCTGACCGCGCAGAGGGCGAGGCAATGTTAACGCAGCTTGCCGGCGAACTCGAAATTGGACTGCCCGGGCAAGATCACTGGGCGGCTTCGGAGATCGCTCTCGAGCGCGCGCCGATCGGAACCTTTCACTCTTTGGCGGCGCAGCTGCTCAAACGCCACGGGGCCTTGATCGGAATCGACCCGGATTTTGTATTGCTCGACGAGAACCAAAGCAGCGAGGAGGCAATCGCTGCGGCCGAACAGGCGGTGTTGCAAGCGCTCGACGAACAAGATCATGCGGCAGGGACGCTGGTCGCCGAACTCGGTTTTCGGGGTGTTGGGCGCGGCCGTGGTCTGTGTGAAGAGTTGGTGGCGCTGGCGACCCGGCTTGGCGAAGAGACGAGCGGCGATGAAACATCGCGCGCAGAGTCGCTGCTGCGTGGCTATCATCCTGAGGAGCTCGCGCGCGATTGGGCTTTGGCAAGAGGTCGCTGGTACGCCGTGCTGAGCGCACCTGCCACCAAGCGCAATCAACCCTCGAGCGAGCTTGATCCAGCGCTTCGAGTGTTGCCGGTGGCGGAGTCCTTCGCTGACGTCGATGTCAAGGCGCTGTGCCCGATGCGCGCTAGAGTGACCACGCGTGTGCTCAAGCAGGCGCTCGACGATCTTGTCGCGGTGACTTTGTCGAAAAAATCGGCGCCGCTGGCGGAGGGATTGCTGCGCCTGTGCAATCGGTTTTCCAAGCTCTATCGAGCGCGCAAGCAGAGCGCCGGAGCGCTCGATTTTTCCGATTTACTACTTGAGCTGCATCGTCTGCTCGGGGATCCGCAACGAGCCGCTTTCATTCGGCAGCACTACGACGCGATTTTGGTGGACGAATTTCAAGACACCAATCGACTGCAAGCAGAGCTCATCGATCGACTGGCCGGTCCGTTCGACAGCGGCCTGCGCCGCTTCGTGGTGGGCGATCGCAAACAATCGATCTACGAATTCCGCGGTGCCGACGTCGGCGTTTTCACTCGAGTCAGTCGTTCGCTCTTGGCCCACGACGGTAAAGAGGAATTCCTTCGAGTTTCTCGTCGCTCGGCGCCGGCCCTGCTGGCGTTCACCAATCTGCTTTTCGCCGAAGTGATGCGGTCGGACGAGGATGCGCCCGATTGGGAAAACCATTTTGTCGTCGGTCACGACGATTTATTGCCGTGGCGTGCCGAGGCGGAAGGTGCTTGCGAGTTGATCACCATAGCCGGCGAGGATTCCGACCAGACACGGCGAGACGAGGCAGCGGCGATTGCGGCACGGATCGGAGAGTTGCAGCGCCAGAGCACGCCACTTTCGGCGATGGCCCTCCTGCTGCGTGGATTCACTCACCTTGAGGTCTATCTCGAAGCGTTGCGCGCCGCTGACGTGGCGCATTCGGTAGTCGGCGGTCGCGGCCTGTTCTTGGCTTCCGAAGTGCGCGATCTGGCCACTGCACTGCGTTTGTACGAAAGGGGGGATCGATTTGCGTTGGTTTCGCTGTTGCGTTCGCCTTTCGTGCTGCTATCGGATGAATCGCTGGCGCGGCTGCAGCTTGCCGACGAGCTGGCAGATGTGCTTGGGCGGGTGTCGTGGTCGAGTAAGCTCGGCGCAGAGGAGCGTGAAAGGCTCACCCGCTTTCAGCGACTCTGGCGTTCGCTGAAGGCCAGTCGCGGCCTCGACGCCGCGACCTTTGTTCACACTTTGCTGGTACAGAGCGGATACCTCGCAGTCGTCAGCGCCGGGCGGGAGGGAGCGCAGAAGGTCGCCAACCTTGAACTCCTGCTCGAGCGCGCGCTAGAGGCTCCAAGCCTTGCTACTTTTTCGCGTTGGTTGCGCGATTCGGTGGAAGAGGAGCGCGACGGCCCGCCTGCCTCGGTGGTGGAGCCGGGCGACAACTTGCTGCAGGTGATGACGGTGCACCAAGCCAAGGGGCTCGAATTCGACGTCGTGTTTGTGGCTGATTGCGGCGCCACCCCGCCGATCGAGCGGGCGCCGATTTTGTACGATGCTGACGCCGGGCTGGGATTGCGGCTGCAACATGGCGATCGAGCGCACAAACGGCGGAGTGACTCGGTGGCGCAAAAAATTTCGCGCTTGCGAGTGCAAAAACGCCAAGCCGAGTCGTTGCGCCTTTTCTACGTCGCCACCACCCGCGCTCGCAATCGATTGATCTTGTCGGGCGAAGCGCAACGGAAAGGCGACTCGTGGCGAAGCCATATCGATGCTTTGCGAGCGAGTCACGCTGGCGCCCAACTGCTCGGGGTGATCGACGGCCAGCGCCTGGTGGCGTCGAAACTTGGAAACGAGTGGCCAGCGGCTGAGGAGGCATCGCCGATTTGACAAATGACACTACATGTATTGTATATGTTGTTCGGTGCTCGACGCCAAACTCGCCCAGTCACTGGTCTCCGCCTTAGAGAGCGGCTGCTACTATCTTGAAGTAGAACGACCGCGCGCTGCGAAACCACGACTGCAACGGTATGTTCGTGGCTGCCCGGAAGACGCCGCAGGGCACAGTGCACTCGGATTGTGTTGGCTGCAGCTCGGTGAAGCAGCGCGGGCGCTGCGGCACCTCACACGCGCCGCCAAAATCGAACCGCAAGAGCCTCTGCACCAGTGGAACATCGCTGCAGCTCACAAACAGCTCAACCGGCATGGCAACGCCTATTTGTCCCTGCGGGCTTACCTCGATCTCGCCGCCTCCGACGACAGTGACGACAGTGACGAGCGCCCGTCACAAGCCAAGAAATACGTCCTTGGCTATGAGCAAATGCTGCTTGATGTCCACGGCACCGAGGCAGACCATCGTGCCTTGGCGCTGGTGCTGCGTGGTCGACGGCAATTTGCCAGCGCCTATGCGGCGCTCAGCGAAGGCGACGTTTTGCGTGCGGCGCGTGGCTTTGTCGCTCTGCTCGAGGTGGTGCCGGATCACTCTGCGTCGCTCGGCAATCTTTCTGCTGCCTATCTTTTGCGCGGTCGCCACGCCGCGGCCCGCTTCTGTGCCGAACGAGCGTTGGCGTTGGCGCCCGAATATGCAGTGGCGCGACACACACTGCAGCTGCTCGGCGAAATGGACACAACGTCGAAACTGCTCGGTTCACAGCCGACAGTCGACAGCCAACAGTTTCGGACACGGAAGAGGCCGGAAATTCAGTTAAGGGGCACGGTTAGAGAAGCACCGGGTAGTTTCTCAGGTTTCTGATCGGTTGACAGCCTACAGTGTCGGACTCATTCATCGACTTTCCAATGCAATTTCGCGGGGTGACCACATGAGAATATTTGCGCTTCTTCCCCACTGTCGGCTGCGAGCTGTCGGCTGTCGACTGATCTTGCGCGCGCGGGTGATTTTGCCGCATGATGCGGGCGATGAGACTGCTCGCCGTCTGCCTGCTCGCGACTGTTCTAGGTTGTGCTCCTGTGCGGCCGTATGAGCGCGAGTATCTCTCCTTGCGTCCGATGCGGCCAGAAGCCGAGAAGACCGAAGATCACTTCCGCGCCCATTGGCAGGGTTCCCGTGAGGGCTCGGCCGGCGGCTTTGGCGCCGCGGGCGGCGGATGTGGATGCAACTGAGGGCGTTGGTATTTTTTTTGTTCCTACCGTCGCTGGCACTCGGCGACCAAGTAGTTTTTCGCGGCAACTACTATCGCGATCGCAACACCCGCGTGCTGATTCCAGAGGTTGAGTTTTCGAAAGAGTCACGGTCGGGAACGGTTCTCGGCGGACACTACTTGCTCGATGCCATCACCAGCGCCTCGGCCGCCGCTGGTGTCGTCACCGACCAACCCTTTACCGAATTGCGCAACGAATTCGGCGTCAGCGTTGGCCAGCGCATCGGTCCGGCGCGGCTGTCGGCGGGCTACGCCTACTCCTCCGAGTCGGACTACTGGGCTCATTTGGCGACGCTTGGAGTGGTGCTCGATCTGTTTCAGCACAACACCACACTCGCTGGTTCGATCGCGTATGGCGTCGACTACGTCGGTCAGCGCCAGGGCGCCGGAGCGGTGATTCCCAAGGGCAGTTTGCAGTCATTTCACGCCATCTTGTCGCTGTCGCAGGTGCTGACGCCTCGGGTCTTGGCGAATCTATCTTATGAGCTCGACATCCTCGGCTTTGGCAGCGATGTTGGCAGTGTCAGTGGCACGCCGACGCCGAACAGCGGTTACCAAGGCAATCCCTATCGGACGGTGTTGGTCGCCGGTTCGCCGACGCCGGAAGCGGTGCCATTTCAGCGCTACCGCCAAGAGATCGCCGGCAGTTTGCATTTGATTCTGCCGACGCCGCTGCGGCTGATGCCGTACATCACTTTTCGTCCCGGCTATCGTTTCTATTTTGATGATTGGGGTATTCTTTCGCACGCGCCCGAAATGCGCAGTTACGTGCCGATGGGCCCGGTTGAGCTGCGCCTCACCGGCCGCTACTACCAACAAACCGAGGCCAGTTTTTGGAGCGAGATCTACGGCAAGCCGAACTATACCGAGTCCACCGGCAAACGCTGCACCACCTGCTATTTTTCGCAGTCGAGAAAATCGTTTTATACAAGCGATCCGAAACTGGCGGCTTTCTCAGCGCTCTATTTTGAACTGCGGTTGCTCATCGATTTTTCCCAAGTACGGCGGCGGCCGCGATCTCCATTCGGCAAGTGGCTCGGCGATGCCGTGCTCGAGTTCTCTTACGGGCACTATTTTAATTCCGGTTACTCTCACACTGCGTTTGGCGACGCCGACATCGGCGGACTCGCCGTCACGTTGCCGCTATAGAGTATAGTACGCAGCTCATGCGCGGCTATCTGGTGCTCGACATCGAAACAGTGCCCGACGGCGAGTTGTACACGCCGCCGGAACTGCCCGGGCAGGAAAAACCGTTTCCGCCACTTTATGCCCATCGGCCGATTGTGATCGGCGTGCTCTGGCTCGACGAGCATTATCGTTTCTTGCGCCTCGGCGTGATCGGCGAAAACCGCTCCGAGGCAGAGATGCTGAGCGACTTTTCACAATTTGCCGAGCGCGAACGTCCGCATCTGGTGACCTTCAATGGCCGCAGCTTTGATCTGCCGGTGATTGCCCTGCGCGCGCTACGCCACGGCGTGCCGCTCAGTTTCTATTTCAAAGATCGTGACTACCGCTATCGCTTCTCCGACGCCGGCCACATCGACGTTTACGATTTTCTGTCCGAGCACGGCGCGGCGCGGCCGGGCTCGCTCGACGCGATTGCGCGACTCATCGGCCTGCCGGGAAAAGTTGGCGTCGATGGCAGTCAGGTCGAAGGCCTGTTCCATACCGGTCAGATCGCGGCGATCAAGAATTATTGTTTGGCCGACGTGGTGCAGACTGCATTTGTTTTTCTGCGCTATCGATTGCTGCAAGGCGTGCTCGAGCGCAGTGCCTACCAGTTGGCGTCGAGCGCGCTGTGCGACGCCCTCTCGAGTGACGATCGGGTGGCACAAGTGATCGCGCAGATTGATCGCAGCCGGCTTTTGCTCTCATGAAACGGTCGAGTGAAGCCGGCATCTTGCTGGTGATCTGGCTGGTGCAATTCATCAACGTGCTCGATTTCGTCATGGTGATGCCGCTCGGTCCCGATTTTGCGCGCGCGCTACATTTTCCCCAGTCGAACATTGCCACCATTGCTTCGGCCTACGCTGCGTCCGCCGCACTTGCGGGCATTGTCGGTTCGCTGTTTCTTGATCGTTTCGACCGTCGCATTGCGCTGACGTTTGCGCTCTCTGGCTTGGCCACCGGAACCGCGTTGGGTGCGGTGGCGCATTCGCTGTGGGGACTGGTGCTGGCGCGGTTGATCGCGGGGCTATTTGGTGGGCCAGCGACATCGCTGTCGTGGTCGATCATCGCCGACACCGTGCCGCCCGAGCGTCGTGGACGCGCGCTCGGGGTGGTGATGAGCTCGTTTTCGTTCGCTACCAGTCTCGCCGTCCCGATCGGAGTGCGCCTCGCCTATGGCGGCCGTTGG
>JAHFDU010000206.1 GCA_023248835.1 Myxococcales bacterium
TGCGGTGCGCAGCAAGCGATCTTGCAGCTCGCGATTCTGATCGTTGAGCTTGGCCATCGCCTCTTCTGGCGTCGCCGGCTCCGCCCTTTCCTCCGCAGCCGGCACCTCGGCGCCGTTTTCTTCAGGCTCGTTGCTCATCTATCTCTCCGACTTGTTTTTCAACTTGCTCTCCACCTTGTCCAACCCAAACAAACCCAATAACATACTAGCGTCTGCCGATCACGCCACTGACCATCTGCGCGGTAAAATCGACCAAGTTGATCACCTTCGAGTAGTTCATTCGGGTCGGCCCGATCACGCCGAGCGTGCCGAGCGGGCGGAGGTCGTCATCGCTGCCCTCGCCAGGCTGCCCATAGGAAGTCGCGACTACGGTAAAATCGGCCAGCTCGTCGATGTGTGTCTCCGCACCAATAAACACTCGAATTCCCGGCGCCTGCGCGGTGCTTTCGAGGAGTTCCGCCAGGTGCTGCTTTTCTTCGAGCGCACGAAACAGCGCTTTGAGTTTTTGCAACTCACCCGGGTCGCTGGCGGCTGCCACCGTTTCGACCAGGCGCGCCTGACCCGAAACGATCACCTCTGCTCCCCCCTGCGGCATCACCTGCGCCGAGAGCTCAAGCGCGCGCTTTTCCATTTCCTGAACCTGCGTGCGTTCGCGCTGCAGCTCCTCTTTGATGCGCAGGGCTACGTCCTCGAGGGTCAACCCGCCGAGTACCTGGTTGAGATAGTTGTTGATTCGTTCCAGCTCCTCAGGCGCGATCGTCTCTCGCACCGCGACGATCTTGTTTTGCACTTGACCACTTTTGGTCACCAATACGGCGAGCAACTGATGATCGCGCAAGCGCACAAATTCAACATGCTCGAGCACATTGGCTTCCGGTCGCGGTGTCAACAGCACCACGGTGTGCGCAGAAAGTTCGGCCAAAATCTTTCCCGCATCGCGCAGCGCGGTGTCGACGTCGCCGGAGCCCAAAGCGTAGCGCTGCTCGAGTTCTTCGCGCTCCTTGGCCGAGAGCGATCTTACCTTGAGCAGCGAATCGACAAAGAAGCGCAATCCGAGATCGGTGGGCACGCGCCCAGCCGAAGTGTGCGGCTGTTTGAGCAGTCCAGCTTCCTCAAGATCGCTCATGACATTGCGCACCGTCGCCGGCGACAGATCGACGCCATGGCGACGGGTGATGGTCCGCGATCCCACTGCGTCGCCGGTCGCCAAATACTCCTGCACGACCGCGGCCAAGATCTTGCGCGCGCGGTGGTTGAGATCGCTCATGATCCAACAATCCTATAACGTATTGTCTCAGTCAGCGAGCCTGTTGCTCGCTACGATTTACTCATTGTCTTGGCGCAGTCTTGGTTGGTCGCTACTTGGTTACGCCCCGCCTGCTTGGCTCGATACAGAGCAGCGTCAGCCGCCTCCACTAGTGCGGCGGCCGTGCCGGCGTCGTCGGGGCATACCGCGACCCCAATCGACACCGTAAGCGGCCCAATTGGATGAGCTGCCTCGGGCAGCGGCGACGCGCCAATTCGCGCTCGGATGCGCTCGGCCACTTCCAGCGCGCCAGGCCGACCAACACCGTCGAGTAGAATGGCAAATTCCTCGCCGCCATAGCGAGCCACCACGTCAATCTGGCGACGATCCTCTGAAATCAGACGCGCTACCTGACGCAGCGCCTCGTCCCCTGCCGGATGCCCGAGACGATCGTTGTAACGTTTGAAATGATCGACATCGATCATCAGCATCGACATCTTGACGCCGGTGCGCAGCGTGCGCTCAATCATCCGCTGTAATTGCTCTTGAAAATAACGGTGGTTGTAAAGCTCGGTCAGCCCATCGGTGATCGCCAGCTGGCTGAGCCGCGCATTCGCCGCTTCCAGCTCGCGCGTGCGCTCATGCACTTTCTTTTCCAGATCGCGCTTGGCGCCCTCGAGCTCAGCGTTGGTGCTGGTCAGGTTCTCGAGCAAGATTTCGTTTTCGCGGTGCAGACGATAAGTACGCAGCAGATTCTCGACGGTGAGTCGCAGATCCGGTTCATCCCAAGGTTTGGCGATGTAGCGATCGAGGCCAGCGCGATTGATCGCCGCCACCAC
Organism: Myxococcales bacterium; assembly: GCA_023248835.1. GTDB lineage: Bacteria > Myxococcota_A > Polyangia > Palsa-1104 > Palsa-1104 > JAHFDU01. The sequence continues at coordinate 2,086 of JAHFDU010000206.1, forward strand.
TGCGTCGAGGCCGGCCTGCCCGGTGAGCAAGATCTTGGTCGTCGTCGGTGAGCGGCGATTGACCTCCTCGAGCAGCTCGACGCCCTTCATCCCCGGCATGATCTGATCAGCGATGACCATCGCCACCGGCTCGCCCTCTTTTTCAAGCTCGTCGACCAATTCGAGTGCGTCTTTGGCCGACTGCGCCACCGCGATGTTGCACTCGTGACCAAAACGCGCGCCGAGTTGCTGGCGCAAAGCAGTTAATATGCCCTCTTCGTCGTCGACGCAGATGATGTTTTCTTTGAGCGTCATCCGCTCTCCCCCGTGCGCTCGACAGTCGGTGGCCCGCTCGATGGCAAACGCACCACGAAACGAGTTCGGCCTGGCTGCGAATCAACCTCGATGACGCCGCCATGTTTGTCGACGATCTGCTGCACGATGCCGAGGCCAAGGCCAGTGCCTTCGCCTTTGCTCTTGGTGGTAAAAAACGGTTCAAAAATTCGCCCTCTTACTTCAGGCGGGATGCCGGGGCCGTTGTCTTCGACGGCGACTTCAACGTTCTGTCCATTCATCCGGGTCTCAATCACAATTTCGCCTCGACCGCCGAGTGCTTGCACCGCGTTGTGAATGAGGTTGGTCCACACCTGATTCAGCTCATCGACAAACACCGGCAACGCGGGAATTTCGGCATATTTTCGAATGACGCTTATACCATGCTTTAACTCGCTGTGCAGAATGACCAAAGTGTTCTCGATGCCCTCGTGAATGTCGGCCACCGTGACTTTGGCCTGGTCCAGATGCGAATAACTTTTGAGCGCGCCGACGATGCGGGTGATGCGCCGAATCGCTGTGCGAATGGCGTGGGTGTTGCGCACCAGGTAGGCGTACTGCTCAAGATAGCCCACCAAAACTGCCAATGCGGCGATGCGCGAGGCTTGCGCCGCTGCGGCGTTGGCGCCAGCGCTCTGTCGAACCACCACCTGCTCGGCCAATTGCGCCAACTGATAGGCACCCTCTTCGGCGCCGATTTCGACCAGTGTGCGGCAGATATCTTCCACCTCAAGGACGCCGAAACGCTTCAGCCGCGTCGCCAGCTCGCGTCCGCGCTTACGTACCAACGTTGGTGTTTCTAGATGAAACAGTGACAGCCGCGGCGCCAACTGCTCGACCAGCGCAAAGAAGCGCGTACGATCCTCAGGCGAAAGTGGCATCTCGCCGAGCTCGCGCGCCCGTCGCGCCAGCCGCTTGACGTTCTCGCCCAAGTTGTCAACCACGCCTTGAATCGCCGCCGCCGGAGAGTTGACTTCGTGCGCCACGCCTGCCACCAGCGTTCCCAACCCGGCCATGCGCTCGGAGTGAATCAGCTGCGCCTGCGCCGCCCGCAGCTCGGTAAGCGCGCGTTCGAGTTCGCGGTTGGTCGCGACGATTTCCACCGTGCGCTGTTTGACTTTGCGCTCAAAATCGGCGGAGCTGTCTCGCACCGCACGAGTCATTTGGGCGAACGCGACGGCCAAGTCGCCGATCTCATCGCCGGTTTCTTGCACAATTTGGTGGTCAAGGTCGCCGTGAGCAACGGCCAGCGCGCCGGCGTGCAAATGCTTGAGCGGGCGCGTCAACCGCCGTGACAGCAAAAGCGACAGCGTCAGGGCGATCACCACCGCACTCAACGCGCCGAGCTGAAGCAGTCGCCAGGCTTGACTACGCGCGCTCACCAGCCAATCCTCGTCGACGGCGACCGCCAACATACCAAGGCGGTGACCATCGAGATCTTTGAGCGGCACATAGCCGACGGAAAACAGGCGGCCGCCAGCCTCGGCTTCAGAGATCCGAGTGGCGCCGCGCAACACCGCATCAACAACTTCGTTCGGCGCTTCAAAACCACGCAGCGCACGGCCGCCGCTGTCGACCAGCGAAGAGGCGATCGGCGATCCACCCTGAAAAACCACCACGTCGACCGCAAGTTGGGCTTTGAGGCGATTGGCAAACACCGCGTCGAGAGGCAAGGTGACCACCACTGCGCCGTCGAGATCGTAGGCATCGTCGACCACCGGCGCACTGGCGCGGATCGCCAACCCGGCGGGCAAGTTGACGAACGTCACCCGCCGCTCGTAGGCGAGCGCACGGCGAATCGGATCGCTGCCATTCGGCGTGCTCAGCCCGCGTCCAACGCCACGTCCAGACGCGTCGGCACTGCCCGCTTGAGCAATCACGCGTCCGGAGCGATCGGCGAGTTCGACCAAACCAGTTGGCAGTTGCGCCGCCGCACGCTGCAAGAACGCATCGAGTGTTTGCCGATCACCGCGCAAATGCTTGTCCAGGCCCTCGCTCTCAGAGATGCGGACGGTTTCGCGAAAAACATCCTCTACTTCAGTGAGCGCCAAATTCAGCGCAACGTGCACCGTGCGCTCGGCCTGGGTACGCGCGGCGGTGCCAAGCCCTGACAGGATCAACCGCCGCGACAGCCAGGTCGAGAGCAAGAGCGGCAGCAATGCGCCGAGCAGCAGCATGAGGCCAATTTTGTGACGCAGACGCAATCGACCGAGAAGACCGATCGGTTGTGCGCGGACAAAATCACTCGCTCGACGCCGCGGGCTCTTTAACTTCATCGACGCTTCACGCGATCGAAATACAAGGTCGTCGACGGATGTACCACCAACCCTTGCAGCGAAGTGCGCGCTGCCACCATCACTTGCGCATGCGCCAGCGGCACCCATGGGGCGTCTCTGGCGATGATGTCCTGCGCGCGCTGGTAATAACGCTCACGCTCTTTGCGATCGCTTGACTCCTGCGCCCACACCAGCACGCCATGCAATTCCGGATTGCGATAGAACGAGACGTTGCGCGCAGTACCGAGCTGCGCATTGTCCTGATCAAACAGGACGTAGAGAAAATTGTCGGGATCGCTGTTGTCGGCCGACCATCCGAGCAAACAGAGATCGTGCTCACCGTTCTGCACCGCACGCATGTGCGCGTTGAAACTCTGGGTCACCACATCGACGTCGATGCCGACGTCGTGCAAGTTGCGTTGAATGATGCGCGCCACCGTCTCCGGCGCTGGCAAATAGAGGCGAGCGGTGTCCATCGCGTAAAGGCGCGGGCGCACTGCCGGCTGAACGTAATGCGCTTCGGCCAATAGCCGCTTGGCGATCTGTTTGTCATACGCGTACACCGGCTCATCGACGTGGCCCCACAGCGACGGTGGCACCGCGGTGCTGGCGGGCTCGGCCAAGCCTTGGTAGATGAGCTTGACGATCGCGGTCTTGTTGATCGCGTAGTTGACGGCCCGGCGCACCAGCACGCTGTCAAACGGCGGGTGCTGGACGTTGATCGCGAGGTAGCCGACATTGTTGCCAGCGACGCGATAGAGGTCGAGTTCCGGGTGGAGCGCAATAAATTGCAGGTCCTGGGGAGAGAGATTTTCGGCGACGTCAATCGCCCCACCCTCGAGCGCGACCAGGCGCTGACGCGGATCGCGAATCGCAACAAAGGCCAGATTCTCGATCTCCGGCGCGCCGTCCCAGTAATCGGAATTTCGGCTGAGCGTCACCCGATCCCCGGGCACCCACTCAACAAAACGAAACGGACCAGATCCGACCGGATGGTGTCCGAATTCACTGCCCCATTTTTTCACCGCCGTCGGCGAAACGATCGAAACCGGAAACATCGCCAAATTGGCCAAAAACGGCGCGTACGAACGTTCGATCGAAATTCGAACCGTGAGCGAGTCCAACTTATCGATGCTCTGGATGTTGCGAAAAACGCTTTGCCAGTAGGTGAACGTCGACGAATAATAGGGATGGTGCGGATCACGTTGGCGCTCAAAAGAGAAAATCACTGCGTCGGCATCGACTGCTGTGCCGTCATGAAACCGTACACGCGGCCGGAGATGAAACGTCCAGGCGCGGCCGTCCTGCGAAACTTCCCAGCGCACCGCCAGCCCAGGAGCCACGTCGGTCGAATTGTTGCGATAGCATACCAAGTGGTCGAAGATCTGCTCCGCCACTTCAGCCGATTCGGCGTCAGTGATGCGCGCCGGATCGAGATCGATCACGTCGGTGGCACGCCCTACCAACACCGGCGCTTTTCGGTGCGGAGCCGCGGGCGAGCAAGCACACAAACAAGCGACCAGTGCCAAGGACAAGAATCCGTTCATCCTGAGCCTGTCGAAGGACACCCGCAGAGCTTACGACCGGTTTTGGCGCGAAGCAAAACGCGTGGTACGGTGAATCATAGTGCGGTCGGCCATCCAACACCTGTTCCCGCTGTTTCTGGTTTCGAGCTGCTACAACCTCATCGACCTGGTCCCCAAGGTAGAGCCAGCCGGCGGCACCGTCACCGTTGCCACGGCGTCGCTGTCTTACGCGACCACAGCGCTCGGCGATGGCCGCACCGACCCGCTCAAGATCGAAGGCGCTTCGCCGCAGGTGACGTTTTCGCTCACCGCCGTCGACGCCGACGCCAGCGACAAAGGCCGAGCGACGCTGTCGCAGCAAAACGGCGGCGCGGTGACGATCACTCTGAGCGCACGCAGCCGGCTTGAGATTCACGAAAACCAGACCGGCTGCGTCGCGATGTCGGGCACCGCCCATCTGACCACCGATTCGAGCTATCACCTTTCTGGAGATTTTTCGGCACAGGGCAAGAGCGCCACCTCGGACGCCGCCTGTGAGTTCAGCGGCACCCTGACCGGCATTCCGTACCAACACTGATCGTTTGACGGAGCAATCACCAGCCGCTTGGCCAAGGCGAAAGCTTTGTGAGAGCCGATCCCCGAGACCGAAGCGATCTCGGCCACCGACTGGAAGGGCCGCCGCGCGACGATGCGCAGCGCCAACTTCTCACCCACTCCTTCGAGTGACATCAGCTCCTCAAGCGGCGCACGGTTAAGGTCGATGGGCACTTCGAGCGCCTGTAGTCGAGCCGGCGCCATGCGCTCTTTCCACGCGCGCCCGAGCGCGTCGCTGCGAATTCGATCGCCCGCCGCCAGCGCCAGCGCTTGGGCAGCGACCCTGTCAAAGCAGGCGATGCCAGCCGGAGCGAACTCGACCGCCACCTCGCACGCCGGCGGCGGATCAGCCGGCGCCGCCTTCAGCTGCGGACGCAGCGCCAACCCCAAAAACCAAGCGACAAAAGCTATGACCAGGACGGACAGGAGCCGGCGCGCATTTGTTTCCATCCCCCAT
>JAHFDU010000207.1 GCA_023248835.1 Myxococcales bacterium
GCAGCGACCACGCCCTCGAGCGGATAACCCCATTTGGAACCTTTGAAGTCGGCGTAACCGTAAGCCCCGGCCAAGAGATCAAAGCGCTCCTTGACCACGGCAAAAGACAGACCGAGCGAGTAGGTCAGTTGTGATGCCAGTTGACGACTCTGGCCTGACCCGCACGGTGCCGGCGAAATATAGCTGCCCGGCCGGTCGATGTCACTCATCAGGGTATTGGGCTGACAGAACTTTTCGCCGAGATTGACCATCGGATCGCCCGAGATGGTGGTGCCGACGTCGGTGAAAGTGTGGCGATAGGGCCGAATTAGCGCGCCGACATTGAGCGCGACGCGAAACCAGCGGGTGCGGCCGGCCTCTTTGTCGAGGATCAGCTCGGGGCGCAAGGTGACTTGGTCCTCGCCCAAAAACGGCTGGTGCCAGGCCGAGGGAAGATAGATCGAGGCCAGTAGCGCCAGCCCGACCGGATAGTGCGAATTGTCGAGCAGGCGAACTTTGGCGTGCAGTCCGATGTCGCCGATGAACTGCTGCCCAAACGTCAGATCGTTTGAGTGGTGAATGTCGTCGGGCGACACGTAGGTCGGAAAACGTTGACCGTAGAGAATCTGCACCGGCAATGTGATGCCGATCTCGAGTCGCTTCCACAGGCCGAGTGTGGCTTGCAGCTGCGCGGTCACCATGTCGCTCAGATTGAGTTCAGCGTTCGAGGTTTTGCCGCCCGGTGGCGTCACCGCTGGGCCGAACAGCTGCACCAGGTGGCGCGCCCAGGTGCCGGTCAAGCCAAACGAAAAATCGAGGTGGCCGAGCATGTCGGAGGCGTTGACGGTGACGTAGCCTTTGGAGTCGATCGCTGGGCGAAACAGCTGCACGCCGAAGGTTTGGCCAGTGACATTTTGCGCGTGCGCCGGCTTGAGCGTCAGCCAAGAAAAAAATATCGCGATGAGCGCACCCTGCCGCCTGCGCATTCGAGCCTCCCATGTCTTCAGCACCGTCGGCAAACCGACACCGAAGCGTAGCCTACGGTACGACGTAAATATGTGGCCGTCAAACTCCCTATTTGTTCTATCCGCTCGTCCTGAGCGCAGCGCAGCGGAGTCGAAGCGCATTCCCTCCCCCGCTCATCCTGAGCGCAGCGCAGCGGAGTCGAAGGGCAAACCCGAAGCGCTTGCTTTTGCAGCTGTTCGAGAAGACGGTAACCGTCGATGCCGATTGCGGTCACCACTCGATTTGTCAAAGCGACCGATGCGCCGTCGCAGATCATCGACCTGCTTTCGAGTTGGCCGCTGCAGGGCGTGGTACTGCAGGGCCAGGTCGCCGGCGACCATTTTGGGCCGCTCACGCAAGAGTTGCTGCTTCGGCGCCAAACCATCCCCGTGGTAGCACTCGAGTCGCCTTGTGCCGCTCCCACCCGCGCCGAGCTGTGCGGCGATCGCGACGAGAGTCTCGAAGCACAGAAGGCAGCCGAGATGACGCTTGAGCGCGCTGCCGAACTTTCGGCGCCGTACGTGGTGCTGCGACTTGGCGAAGCGCGTCTATGCGCGCCTGACTGGGAAATCGCACGCAATCGTTTCTTGCGCGACGACCTCGACGAAGAATTGATCGAGCGTTTGATCGAACGACGCGAAAAAATCGTCACTCCTCTTTTTGACAATGTGCGTCGCGCACTCGATCGGCTATTGCGCAGCGCCGAATCATTTGGCACCAAACTGCTGGTGCGTACTCGTCGTCGCTACACTGAATTGCCGACGGTAGTAGAGCTCCGAACGCTGCTACAGGACTACGTGGGCGCACCACTGTCACCGCTGCTCGACCTGCCCGCGGCTCATCTACTCGACGTGATGGGATTTTCCCGCATCGAAGCGATGGTCAAAGCGCTCGGCGCCGAGCCGGTTGCTTATGTTGGCGACGCCGCCGGCCCGGTAGGCGCGCTGCCACCCGGCCGCGGTGTCATCGATCTCGCGGCGCTTGCGCCCCAACTAAAAGCCACAACACGAATCTTCGATCCCTGGCCCGGTCTTGCCCACCACGAGATCGCGCAAGCCCTCGACCGCATGACAACGGATGTCGCTTGATTTCCTGAAAAAACGGCGCCATTGGGACTCCGCCAGGTATTAGTTTAGGAGACCTTCATGGTGCGAACCACGTGGATTCTTGTTTTGTGCGTTGGCTGCGGAGCCGGATCGGCTTCGCCTGATCCACCGTTCACAAATCCGGCCACCAAGGTGGTGGGTAACGTCGGGTTTCGTATCGACGGCGCAACAGTCGACAAAGTCGCATGCGGCGACTCGCCCTCCACGAAAGCGGCGGGTTGCAAATCCTACGCGTCGATGGACGGCGGCACCCTGCGCGTTAGTCTCATGCTGTATACGAGCTCATCGGGACAACTCGGCACCAACTTCACCATCCGCGCTTTCGACGGATCCAACCGCTACGTCGTCGACGGAGCCAAAGACGCAGGCAGTTTCCAGTACCATTCGGGAAAAAACGACATGTACGGTGAGATCACGTTCACGATCCCTCAGCGCGACACCGCCGTCTGCACTTTCGACATTCAGTCCGGGCCAGCGAATCCGGTCGCGGGCAACGTGGTAGATGGAACGTTTCACTGTGAAAATTTGCGTGCGGATCCGTGGAACGTTTCAGCCCAAAACTTTGTCGAGCAGCGCGTTCAGCTCACGAATGGAGTGTTGCACCTCGTCTTCTGAGCAAATGCAGGTATCGCCCGCGGCTCCTGATCGTCCAGTTAGCGCGTGAGACGGCGAACCGTCACGACTTCGGCGGGCAACGAAAATAGCCCGGGATCGCCAGTGTACATAGGTGCCTGTTCTTGCCGCGCGGTGGCTACGACCATCGCGCCTGTGTAACCCAAACGATATCGCGCTTTGAGTCGGGCAGCTTCGAGCACGATGGTTTCCTTGGCCGGTACAATCGTGATCGGCATGGCGCGAATAAGTGCCAACTGTTCGTCGGCCGCGGCTTCACCCGTCAACTGGATGCAGCGATAGTAGACTTCGCCAAGATTGACCACGTTCATCACCAATACGACGTTGCCAGCTTTGGCGCGATGCATCAGCCGACGCATGAACAGCGCGGCTTCGCCCTCGCCCCGCAGCAGGGCGAGTAGCGCCCATGAGTCGAGCACCACTTGCCGACTCTTCATTTCTTTCTGCGCGCAGCAGGGCGCTTCCGTGTATCTTCGCCAAGTCGCTGAGGCCAGCGACCTTCGCGTTCGCGCTCGGCGCGCCGGTCGGTTTCGAGTGCAGTCAGCACATCGTGACCGCGCAGACAACCGCTTAAGCGATCAAGCAGTGTTTCAAAATTCTCCTCGACAACCGCAAGTCTTACCCCACCTTCCGGCAGCTCGGTCACCTCCAGCCGAGTACCAGCGCGCCAACGTAGCCGATCGCGAACCCGCTTGGGAATCACGACCTGGCCTTTGCTGGTCAATTTGGTTGCGGCTTTCATCTTACTTAAAGAGTAAGATTTGTCGGACCACTTGTCAAGTGGTGAACGCAGCTCATTCGCAGCGAATCATGCGAATTGTCGGTTGATTGCGAATAAGGTCACATGCACTTGCTGGCGTCGAACAGTTGACAGGTGCCGGCGGTGAGGTTGGAACTTGCGGTGACGCAGCGGGCGGCGTCGAGGCAGCCCGGGCCGTCGCTGGTGTCGCAGGCGGCGCCGTCTTGCGCGTAGGCCAAACAGCTGCCCGAGTGACTCATGGTAGCGCCGTAACAGAGCGATGCGTTGGTGCAAACGACGTAGCTGTTCTGAATCGGATTGACGCCGCAGGTGGCACCGGGCTGGTCGTAAGTCAAGGCGGCGCAGTGGCCGTGGTCGCAATACAGACCTTTGTTGACATCACAATGAGACGCCGCGCTGGTGTCGCAGGCAGCGCCGACGCTGGCGCCGAGCGCGATGCAGCTGCCGCTCGGCGAACCTTGCGCGATTAAGCAGCCGAGCCCGGCGCCGCAAGACGAGGTCGCCGAGCAACTCGCACTTGCCTGATAGGCGATGGCTTGGCAGCCGTTTGATTGGCACGAGAAGCCGTGTGCACAGCTGGCGACGGTGCAGTCGCTGCCGGCGGTCGAAACCGCGGCGCAGTGGCCGCAAGTTAAGTTGCGTGGCCTTTGACAGTAGGTGCTGACGCACTGGCTGCCAAAAGCGCAGGCGGCGCCGTTTGCCAGTGAGCCCGGCACAGACACGCAGGCCGTAATATTGTTGTTGAGAAAATCGCTGCAGCTGGCGCTCGCGTGCGCCGCGGCGCAGTCGCTGTAGTGTTTACCGTCGACGCCGGTGCCGGCTGCCGCTGCCGCTGCCTGGCAGCTCTGTTTGAGTCGCGTCTCGCAGACGGTTTCGGTGCCGTAATTGGCCGACACTCCATTCTTGATGCAAGCATCCTCTTTGTTGCAATAGGCGGTGGCGTAGGCGGTGCACGCGGTGTCGACATCGATCATGCCGCCTTGGTCGGAGCCGCCGCCGTCGACGCTGCCACCGTCAACACCGCTCGGGCCGACCGGGTTGGTGGCGCCGCAGGCCGCCAACCACAGCGCCAGCACAAAACTTCGCCGCATCAGGGAGCGCCCTTTTTAAGCAGCACGCCCTCGAAGGTCATTTCCGAGTGATCGGCGACACGGTGGGGCGGTGTCTGGATGTGGAGGACGAGCTTGACAAACATCTTGATCTCGATGTCGTTGCCAGAAAAACCGCTGATCGGCGCGGTGAACTTTGAGGTGTGCGTCCCTTCATTTTTGTCCCACGCCAAACTGCCGTCGGCGTCGATGTAGAGCGAACTGCCGCGAACGCTGTGCCATTCGCCGACCAGATCCTGCTTGTCGGTGGCAAGCGCGGCTTTGACTTGCGGCGGCGAGTTGAGCATCAGGGCGCCGCCGTCGCCGAGCTGAGCGACGAACTGTTTGGCGCCGCGAACCGCCAAAAAGCCGCAGGTGCCACAAGTGACGATGCCAAGACCGAGGATCACGGCGATGACGATCAGCACAATCGCGGCGGTGCTCATCGGCTGTTTCTGGGGCTGATTTTCCATGCCGGGAATCTATCTCAAGTTGGCCAGGCTGGCGAGCAGCGCCGCCGGAGAATTCTCGACGCAATAAATTCGTCGGTGTTCGGCGCGGACAAAACCGGCGTCGATGGCGTGATCAAAAAACTCAACCAATCGAGTAAAATAGCCGTCGATGTTGCACAGCCCGATCGGTTTGTGGTGAATGCCGAGCTGCGCCCAGGTGATCATTTCGCACAGCTCGTCGAGCGTGCCCATGCCGCCCGGCAGCGCGATGAAGCCGTCGGCCAGCTCCGCCATCTTGGCTTTGCGCTCATGCATGCTGCCGACGACAAATAGCTCGGTGAGCCGATCGTGCGCCAACTCTTTGTCGGAGAGCGCGCGCGGAATCACGCCGCGTGCCCGGCCGCCGGCGGCGAGAATAGCGTCGGCAATCGCGCCCATCAATCCGACATGCGCGCCGCCGTACACCAGCTCGAGGTCGCGCGCCGCCATCAGCGTGCCGAGCTCTCGCGCAGCTTCGAGGTAGCGAGGATTGGCGCCGGAATTCGACCCGCAAAAAACCGCAATGCGCTTCATGGGATCAACGTGGCGGCGAGAGCATGGCCGAGGTCACCGAGGCTCCCGCCCTGACCACCCACCAGCAGCGCGGGGCGCAGCTCGTCGAGCCCCCATGGTTGCGGTCGACCCGAGGTCACGGCGAAAGCACCACCGTCGATGCGACCGACCACAGCGATCGATCCATCGCTGGTGGCACGGGCGCGCTCGCTGACGCGCGGCACCTCAGCGACGTCGACTTCGATGAGTCCTTCGGCGCAGCTCAGCACCAAACGATCTTGCATCACTCGCCGTTCGATCAGCAGCAAGTTTCCGAGTGGCGATTCGAACACCGGAATAAAGCTGTCGATCTTTTTTTCGTACAGCGCTGAAAACGGCAAGAAAAAAAGCCGAGAATCCATGACCCGCCGGGCGAGCAAGCCCTGGGGCACCGGAACCACGTCGGTGAGGCCGTGCTCATGCAGCGGCACGATGGTGTCTTGATCACCGAGCGCGATCCAGCTGCCCGACTGGTGCGGAGTGCAGCCAAACAGAACATTCTTGGCACTGCCGCCTTTGAGAAACGAGGCCACCACTTGCGCCACGTCGCCGGCATCGCCCGGATCTTTCAAACGGCGATCGCCATTCCACAGCACAAAGTCGGCGGGCAAGCGATGAATCGCATCGAAATGAAAAAACCGCCCTTGCAGCGGCCAAATCAGCGCCAGTTTTTCGCCGACTTTGATGCGTGTCACCTGCTCCGGATCTTCGGGCACTCCGACGTGGATTGCGCCGTTTGGCTCGAGCGCCAAAAAAAGCAATCCGCGCGGCGTCAGTCCACTTTCGCGCAGCCGTTTCAGCCCCGTCAAGAACGGGGCTGGCTGCGAAAATCTCTCTACTCGGACGCTATACATGGCAGGACCATACCAGGGTCGGTTGCGATCGGTTACTGCTTCGGAAACAGGGTGTCGCGCTGCTGAAATACCTCGGCGCAGCTCAAGCTACCATTGACCGGTACCGCGAGAAAAGTCGAGTCAACGTCCTGTCGCTGGGTGATGCCCGGCGCCAGCCCGGAAATTGGGGGGACCTGCAAATTGACATGCAGCAAAGCTTGCAGCGCGTAGCGCCCGTCGAGCTTCTTGGTGGTTCCATCGACGGTGCAGCCGCTCGGATTAGGTCGTCGACGGCGCCGTCGCCGACAAGGTTGACGACGACGTCAAGCGCTCACGTCAACGTCAATGTGAGGGCAAACTGTCAGGCGGTCAGCGGCGCACGAAATTGGCGTAGGTGGCGCCCTCGCCGCTCGTATATGCTCGGCGCGTGCCGGTTCGCATCCGCGTTTTCGTCGTTACTTGGCTGGCGTATGCGTCGTACTACCTGTGCCGCAAACAGTTCTCGGTCACCAAATCGACGCTGGCGAATCTGTACCATCTGCCGCTGCAGGCTCTCTCTGCGATTGATACCGCGTTTCTGCTCGCCTATGCGATCGGCCAATTCTTGAGCGGTTGGCTGAGCGATCGTGTCGCGCCGCGGACACTGCTCGCGTGCGGCATGCTGTTTTCGGCGCTGACGACATTGGTGTTTTCCACTGGCCACGCGTTGGCACTGTTTGCGCTGACTTTCTTTTTCAACGGGCTGGCGCAGTCGACCGGTTGGCCGGGCACCATCAAAGCGATCACGCCCT
>JAHFDU010000208.1 GCA_023248835.1 Myxococcales bacterium
GGCGGTCGCGGTCGCGGCGGTGGTGGCGGCGGACGTGGCGGCGGCGGTGGTTATGGCGGCGGCGGCGGTGGCCGCGGTGGTCGCGACTACAACGAATAGCCACGCCTCAAAGGCCGGTTGCCGATGCGTTCGCGGCTAGCGATCCTGCTCGGTTTTTTACTGCTGCTGTTTTCCGACTTCGCGCGGGCCAAAGCTGGCTTGCAGGGCTCCTTTGCGTTGTCAATGGGCTGGACCGACAATGCGCTCAACGGCGTGTCGCAGCCGGCTCCGGGGCAACCGGGACGATTCAACGATTTTTTTGCCGAGGTTCGGCCGTCGCTGATTTTGTCCTCCGGATCGGCGCGCGCGGTGCAGACTGTCAGTTACGCTTTTGACAGCTTGCTCTATTTTCGTCTGACTTCGACCGACACCTATTCCAATCAGCTGCTCTGGTCGGGCTATTTTTTGCCATCGGCGCGAACCCAGGTTTTGGTCGCCGCCTCGCTGATTCAAGGCAAGCTCAACATGTTCAACGCGCAGATCCTTGGCACCACTGGGATCGCCGCCTTGGCGACGGGTGCAACTGGATATGTTGGCCCCGGACTCAACCAACAGTTTTCACTCGAGATGACGGAGCATTGGCGCTTTTCGCAAACCCTGGCCTTTCAATCGTTCTTGCCCTACGACTCACCGACGCTGTCGAAAAATTTCATCGTCGACCAGAATTTCATTTTTGATTACTCCTGGCGGCGCGATGCGCTTGGCATTCGCGCCCGCGTGAACTACTCGTTGTTCGATCAAGTCTACGGTCGGATCGACAATGGCGATGGCACGTTTTTAGCCAATGCACTGATTTCGCCACGGCGACAACAGATCATCGACGAGCTCGGCTTGCGGTGGCGCCACGACCATGGCCACTTTTGGACGAGCGAATTGCAACTTGGCGTGGTGCAGGCGATGCGCGCCAACGACGGCGGTGGCCAGATCTGGCAGCCGGCAGGAATGGCGGCGATGCGCTACACCCGGCCGATTTTCAATGGCGAGCTGTCGTTTCGCCACACCGTTCAGTCGGACGCATTTGCTGGCGCCACCTTTGCCGTCGATCAAGTGCTGCTCACGGCAGCGCTGCCGCTCGGACAAAAGAGCCGCTCGAGTCTTGGAGTGTCGGGCAGCTACTCCCACGGTCGGCTGATCGATTTGCAATCCGGCTTCGCCACTTCGACCAATCATCTGTTCGTCGCCGATGCTGGGCTTTCGACCCGTCCGGTCGATTGGTTGACGTTGATGCTGCGCTACAGTTTGGTGACGCAGCTCGGCGACTCGAGCGCCGCGATGCCGCTGCCGACGGTGCGTCGCGATGTCATCCTGCTCAGCGTCAGTGGTGTCTATCCGCCGGCGCCGGTGGCGACGGTGCCGAGCCGAGAGGCGCTGCGCGTCGATCGCAGCGACCAGCCCACCATTCCAGAACCGCATTCCAAACCGTATGTTCCGCAAGAGTGAAATCTTCGTCGGCGCAGATTTTCTTGTTGTCGGCGATTTACTGGTCGAGATCGACGTTCCCATTTAAGCGACGAAGAATTTGCCGCCGCCTCAGATGCCGCCGCCCACTTGGTCGCCACCAGCGATCGGCTGGTTTTTTTTTCCAAAGGTGCCGAATTCGACGGCTTGGCCCATCGCCTACACGATCTGGAGAGCGCGCTTGCCGAGGCGGCGTCTCGCAAAGAGCTCGATGCCACCAAGCGCACCCTCAGCGACATCAAAGCCACCTGCCGCAGCTGCCACCAAAAATTTCGCTAGACTGTTATCAGGTTGACGCGATTGCGTCGGGCAGTTCGTCGACACGAGTAGTTGTTGACGGCGACAGCGACGGGAACGATCTCCTCTCAGTCATCGCCGTCGGTGGCGCTTCAGTGTAGACAAAGTTCGATCTTGTGGAACCGATCGTTGCCGTCGCCGTCGCCTGTCGCCTGTCGAGCCTGTCGACTGTTGACTTGATGAGTGCGGCCGTCTTTAATGCATGCGATGCTGGCAAAAGGGCAGGAACCGCGCAGCGAAGAGGCGCCGTTTTCGATTCTTGACGACGACGGCAACGTTCGAGGCGGGGTGCAGGCGCCAGAAGTTTCCGACGAGAAAGCGATCGCGCTCTACCGCGGGCTGTTGCAAGTGCGCCTGGTCGACGATCGGATGATGAAACTGCAGCGCCAAGGGCGCCTTGGTTTTTACATGCTGTCGATGGGCGAAGAGGCGACGCATTTTGGTGGCGCCTATCCGCTGCGTGCGAGTGACTGGATTTTTCCGTCCTACCGTGAGCCGGGCGCGTTTTTTTGGCGCGGCTATTCAATCAAAGACTACACCAATCAGCTGTTCGGCAACGCCGAGGATCCAGTCAAGGGACGCCAGATGCCGGTGCATCACTCGGCAAAGTGGATCAATATGGTTTCGATCTCGTCGCCAGTCGGAACCCAGATTCCGCAAGCGGTGGGCATGGCGTGGGCGGCCAAGATTTCCAAAAAAGAGGATGTCGCGCTGGTTTATTTTGGCGAAGGCGCGACTTCGACCGGGCAATTTCACGTCGGCATGAATTTCGCGGGGGTGTATCAGGCGCCGGTTGTTTTTTTCTGCCGCAACAATGGCTGGGCGATTTCGACTTCCGGGGATCGGCAGACTGCGTCGTCGAGTTTTGCGATCAAGGCGCTTGCTTACGGTATGCCGGGGATTCGCGTCGACGGCAATGATTTGCTGGCGATCATTGCAGTGATGGAAGATGCGGTCGAGCGCGCCCGCAAAGGGCTGGGCCCGACGCTGATTGAAGCGGTGACCTACCGTCGCGGCGGCCATTCCTCGTCGGACGATCCGTCGCAATATCGCGATCCGGCCGAAGTGGTTCGCTGGGAAGCGCACGATCCGATCGAGCGCTGGCGTCGCTATCTCGAACAGCGCAAGTTGTGGAGCGAAGCGCTGCACGAAAAATTCACCAAAGAAATTACCGACGAGCTCATGGTGGCGCTGAAGCATGCTGAAACGGTCGGCGCGCCACCGGTGGAGTCGCTGTTCGACGATGTCTTTGCCGAACTGCCGCCGCATTTGCTAGAGCAACGCGCTGAACTGCTCGCGATGCCGCGCGCCAAGTCGGGCCACGGGAGTTAGCCATGCCAGTGATGAACATTATTCAAGCGGTCAACGATGCGCTCAAGCTCGAGATGCGGCGCGACGCGCGCGTCGTGGTGCTGGGCGAAGATGTGGGAAAGTTCGGCGGTGTGTTTCGCGCCACCAGCGGGCTGTTTGAGGAATTTGGCAAAGATCGGGTGATGGACACCCCGCTCGCCGAGGCTGGCATCATTGGCGCTGCGATCGGAATGGCGCTGTACGGACTGCGCCCGGTGCCGGAGATCCAGTTCGCCGATTTTATTTATCCGGCCTACGATCAGATCGTCAATGAGTTGGCCAAATTTCGCTACCGCTCGGGCGGGCAATATCCGGCGCCAGTGGTGATACGCACGCCCTATGGCGGCGGCATTCGCGGTGGGCATTATCATTCGCAGTCGCCGGAAGCCTATTTTGTCCACACACCGGGGCTGAAAGTGGTGGTGCCGTCGAATCCCTACGACGCCAAAGGCCTGTTGCTATCGGCGATTCGTGGCGAAGATCCGGTAATCTTTCTCGAGCCCAAGCGAGTTTATCGTGCCGCGCGCGGTGAGGTGCCCGAAGGCGACTACACCGTGCCGCTCGGCGAAGCCAAGATCGTGCGCTCAGGATCGCAATTGACCGTGCTCACCTATGGCGCCATGACTCACACTTGTCTTGAAGCGGCCAAACAGTCCGAAGCGGCCGGCTTCGATCCCGAGATCGTCGAATTGCGCACGCTCTTGCCGCTCGATGCTGAAACCGTATTGCAATCGGTGCGCAAGACCGGCCGCGTCGTGATCGCACACGAAGCGCCCAAGACATGTGGATATGGGGCCGAACTCGCCGCACTGATCGCCGAGCGCGCCCTGCTCTCACTCGAGGCGCCGATCAATCGCGTCGCTGGTTTTGACACGCCGTTTCCCTACACGCTCGAGAATGAATATCTGCCCTCGCCCGATCGAGTGGCCGCTGCGATCAAGCAAACTGCGACGTTCTGACCGTTCACCGAAGTGTTGCAGGGATTCCGCTCGGAGCTTCAGTTTCGTCAGGCCCAAGCTGTGCTCGTGCGTTTGCGACGCCCACAGCTCACGATCGAGACCTACGTTGCCGCAGCCAGACTCTTTCGTATGTTGCGATCGCGAGGTGTCACGGTGCGCGGGGCTGTCGACTGCGTCATTGCTCAAGCAACGATTGAACATGGCGACACATTGCTTACGGAGGACCGCGATTTTGTTCACATCGCTCGATACAGCCGCCTCCGCGTTGAGACTCCCCAGTCGATCGTTACCTAATCGCAAGCGTCTCCCCTGTCCGTGCACCCTGAGCGGAGCGTCCTTCGACAGGCTCAGGATGAGCGGCCATAAGTCCCCCCCCGATTATGCTGAGCTTGTCAGCTTGTCGAAGCACAAGCTCAGGGCGAGCGGAGGGGCCGTGAACGCATACGTCAGTCTAGCTATCGGGAGCAACCTTTGCGGAGGGGGAGTTTGGGGACGGACTTTAGAAATTAAGTTTTGAGACGACGTAGGCACGGTATGCGACCGTAGGCGACGCCGAAAGGTGGGCGAGTGGGGCTCGGTCGGGTATGATACGCCGCGTGAATGGGGCATCGCTGCGCAAGTGGATCGTACGACTGGTTGTGGTTGGTGCGGTGGTCGGTGGATTGGGTGGCGTGGCGCGCCTATTGCGCCGTCCGCCGGTGCCGGTCAAATGGGTTTCGGTCGAGCGTGGCATGGTGCGCGATGTAGTCACCTCGTCGAGCGCGGGAGAGATCGCACCGGAAAAACGGGCGAGCGTGCGGGCCGAAATTCCGGCGCGCGTCATCGCGGTGCGTCACCGTCGCGGCGAGCGAGTCAAGCAGGGCGATTCGATCATTGTTTGTGATGCCGCCGATCTTGACGCGCGACTGGCGCAGGCGCGTGCCTCGCTGCAAGCCGCGACCGCGCAATTGCAGCAGGCCAAGGCTCGCGTTACCACCCTCGGTCGCCAGGCCGAACGGGCGCGGATGCTCTCTGATCGCGGCGCTGGCACTGCACAAGTACTTGACGACGCCAACAATCTTGTTGCCGAAGCGCGCGAAGCTGAGCGTGCGGCGCAGGGCGCGCTTTCGCAGGCGCAGGCGGCGATCAAAGTCGCCGAAGTGGCGCGACAAAAGTCGGTGCTGACCGCGCCGTTCGACGGCATTCTGGTCGACGTTTCGGTCGATGTCGGTGAGACCTTGGTCCCAGGGGTTCCGCCGTTTGAAATCATCGACGACCACCGCTTGCATGTAGACGCGGCGGTCGACGAAGCCGATGCTTCGCGGGTTGCAATCGGGCAGCCGGCGCTGCTCACCCTCGATGCGCTACCGGGGAAAAAAATCGCCGGCCGTGTTTCTCACGTCGCGCCGGCGGTGCGCCATGATCTCAAGGGCGCACGCATGTTGCCGATCGAAGTCGAAGTCGCCGATGTTGCCGCGGCGCTTGGCACCGGATTGCGCGTCGGTATGTCGACCAATGTCGAAATTGTCGTCGCTGAAAAGCAGAATGTCGCTTGGCTGCCGACGCACGTGATTGTCGGTCGCGGTACCAAGCGCACTGTCTACCGACTGCCAAGCGACAGTGGATCCCCGAAAATAGTTAGCGTTGAAGAGATCGCGGTCGAAGTCGGCGTCTCCAACTGGGACCGCGCCGAAATTCTTTCCGGCCTGCAGCCGGGCGATCGGGTGGTTGCGAATCTCAACGCCGCAGGCCTCAGCAACGGCGCGAGCGTGAAGATCGAATGACGACAGCTATTAGCCATCAGCTGTCAGCTATCAGCCAAGGTATCGTGCTGTCGCGCGATGTCGATGGTATTGATGGGACCAAGCTGGACTCGGCGCACGCAATAATCGATGCGACGAAGGCGCTCCTCCAGCTGAGGGCTGAAAGCTGACAGCTGAGAGCTCCCAAATGAGTGAGCCGGTCATCGCCATCAAGAACATGTCGCGCCATTTTCGCATGGGCGGCGAAATCGTCCGCGCGCTCGACGGTGTTTCGCTCAGCATTGATGCCGGAGAATATGTCGCCATCATTGGCCCGTCCGGATCGGGCAAGTCGACCTTGATGAATCTCATCGGCTGTCTCGATTCGCCTACCGAAGGCAACTACGCACTCGACGGTGAAGAGGTTTCTCGACTCGATGACGATGACTTAGCGGAAATTCGCAACCACAAGATCGGGTTTGTTTTCCAATCGTTCAATTTGCTGGCGCGCTCAAGCGCGGTCGACAATGTGGCGCTGCCGTTGGTGTATGCGGGAAAATCGCGACGAGAGCGGCGCGCCCACGCCGAGCGGGCGCTCGAGCGTGTCGGTCTTGCCGATCGCAAGACTCACCGACCAGAAGAGCTCTCGGGTGGGCAGCGGCAGCGCGTCGCCATCGCGCGAGCGCTGGTCGGAACGCCGAAAATTCTGCTTTGCGACGAGCCCACCGGTGCGCTCGATCAGACTACCGGGCAAGAGATCATTGCGCTCTTCGAAACGCTCAATCGCGAAGGCGTGACCGTTTTGCTCGTCACCCACGACAAAAACATCGCGGCGCGCACCCGTCGCCGCGTTGAGCTCATCGACGGAAAGATCGCCAAAGACGAGAGCCAAAACTGATGCCGGTACTCGAACTTTTTCTCACCGCCTTTGACACCATCCGCGCCAACAAAGTGCGGGCGTTTTTGACCACGCTCGGCGTTATCATCGGTGTGCTATCGGTGATCCTACTGGTCGCGCTCGGCGAAGGCGCCAAGCAGTATTTGTCGGACACCTTCGCTGGACTTGGCGCCAATCTGTTGCAAGTGCTGCCGGGAAAAAAAGAGACCCAAGGCATGGGCGCATTTCCCGCCGCCACCACCCACAAGCTAACCCGCGAAGATGAGCAGGCGATCGTACGCCACGCGCAGACAGTCGATGCGGTGGTCGGCGTCGTGTTCGGCGGCGGCACATTGCGATACGGCAACCGCCGGCGCGACACCTTTATCATCGGCGACGGGCCGCGCTTTGCAGAAATTCACGACATGCACGTTGAGCAGGGGCGCATCTATTCCGACGAAGACAACGACGCCCATCGTCGCTATGTGGTTTTGGGAAAAACCGTGGTCAACGAACTTT
>JAHFDU010000209.1 GCA_023248835.1 Myxococcales bacterium
AGCTCACAGCCGACAGCCTACAGTTTTGGATTCATTCATGAAATCACCTGCCCTAGTCCTCCTTTCAAGAGCGAATTTACGGGAGGGTCAACGCGATTTTGCGATTTTTCTCCACTGTCGGCTGTCGGCTGTCGGCGGTGGTAAGAATCGCGAAGCGCGAATCAACGCCGACTTCCGAGCACCCCTGCCCTGCTACGGCGCCGCCAGACGGCGCCGACGGCGGCTTTGCCCAAAGTGAAATTCAAATGCGCTTGCGGGTGCCGAGCGTGTGGTTGACTTACCAGCCGATCCTTGGCGTGAGGCCCTTGGCGTCGCGTGCGGTGTTTTCTAGCCCGATCCCAAACTGATGGGCAATGTCAGAATCGACCGGATAGCTGAAGTTGGTTTCCGCGAGTATGTGACCCAGTTCATGGGCCAAAACCGAGCCCAGGTCCAACGGCGTGCCGTGTTCGCAGTAAAGAGCAGCCAATTGGTCGACATTGAGGCCAACAGTGTACTGGCCATCCCCCTTCGCGACGGTGAGCCCCCCGCCATACTTCGACAGGGTCTGTTGATCCTTCTCTTGGTCGATACGAACATTGATGCGAATATCATGATTGTTTTCTAAGTTGGTCAGAAGCTGTCTAAGATCTGGTCGTGTGTCTCCCAAGCTGTTCCATAGTGTTTGGGGAAGTTCTTTCCCGTAGGGACTAGAGAAACTCACGGTTGGCGTATTCGTTTTCCCGATGACCGTCGTCCCTGTGGAAAAATTGATAGACTGCACAAGATCGAGCAAGTCTTGGTCTGTAACGCCTTCTGATCCACCCGGCAGAATGTCATCGAGCGATTGGACAATGATGTCATCGAGTGTCTGGTTCTCATTACCGGCGGGCGGTTCCGCAGCCGGAGAGGTTCCAGAGTCAGAAGCAAGCACCAAGGCTGCGATGGCCTCTAGACCGCCTGGTCCGAGCGAGTCGAAAGACATCCCGGGCATGTCATCAGGGACCCCCCAAGTGGCAAACTCAGGAATTCCTCCGCGATCGAATCCGGTCGGGTCGATGTTGTGCAGACTGCGGCCACCGACGAAGGCGAAGAGGTTAGGACCGTCAGCAGCGATGCCGCCTGGATCGGGCGAAAGCCAGCGGCGTGCTTCGGGCAAGTAGACCCGAGCGCCCATCGCAACCGTGCGCAGGCTGGCGTTATAGGGCTCGGCTTGAAAGAGGCGAATGTTGTAGCCAAAGGCGCTTGACGCGATCGATGCGCCAGCGCTGTTGTAATAAAACACGTCGCCGTCGCCAGTGTAAGCATAGCCTTCGAGTAGGCCCGTCGAGTCAAACAGGGCGAGGGCTGATCCGTCCGGACCTTGGGCGAGATAGCGAATCTTGTCGGCGCCGCTTTCTCGACGCACCAAAGCCAAAGATCCGGCGCGTAAAGTGAGCTGGTCGACGGAAGGCGGAGTGGCGAGCGCGGCATTGTTGCCCCAACCGAGCAGCGCGCCGCCATTGTAGACAAAGTAGGTGTAGGTGGCGGCCTTGGCATCATGCTCATAGACCCGCCGACCAAGACCATCGTAGCCCCAATCGACATCCGCGGTGTTTGAGCGGGTGCCGTGAATCAGACGACCGTGGCCATCGAATTCATAGCTGCCAAGCGCGCCCATGGTTTTGGCATCCGACGCGTTGTCATACGTGGGAGTGATTCCGGAAAGCGGGTGCCCGCCGGTGCCGGTAAACGAGGTGACGCGGTTGAAGTTGTCGAGATTGGCGTGCGCGGTGCTTGTCGCCATCGCGATGTCGGTCCAGTTGCTCGAACTGTCGAGCGTAAACGATCGATAGAGCGTGCGCGCGGTGTTCGGGCCAGCGACAAAGAAGGGGGCAACATCGGCGCTGGTGACGTAGCTGGCCGGTGGCGTAACCCCAGAAGTAAATTGCAGATTTTCGCCGTTTAATCGCCCCATGTCGTCGACGCGGTAGACGTCGGTCATCGCGCTTGCGGCGGCAAACGTGCGCTTGCGTTCAAGCGGAATGCCGCCGAGCGAGACGTAGTCGGTTTGGGTGGCGATCGCTTTGGTCACCGCTGCCATGTTGGCATTCCAAGTATTGGCCGACACCTGGGTGAGATAGCCGAGTCGATCGTAGCTGAAGGTTTCGATGAGGCCACCGGCGGCTTGGGTCGCACCGCCTAGGTACGCCTTGGTTGGCCCGCCGGCGTTGGTATAGGCGAACGTCGCCAGCGTAGTCGTCGCCACGCCGGTGAACTTCAGCGACGATTGGCGGCCGTCGGCCTGATAAGCGGTGGTGATGGTGCGATTGCCAATTTTGGTGGTCAGCACACGGCCGTAACGGTTATAGGTGTTGGTGGTCTTAAGCCCGGCGAACTTGGAGTCGCTGTCGGTGAGCAGCTGTCCATGCGAGTCATAGGTTCGGGTGACGGTGGTACCATTTAACGGATCGTTGGCGTTGCCGCTGACCGCCGCGGTCAGCACCTGTCCGAACGCGTTGTAGGTAAAATCGTGCACGGTGGTGACGCCGGCGTATTTCAAACCGGCACCGTGGGTGACTTTCTGCTGGTTCATCAGGCCCGCAGTGTTGTAGATCGATTCCATCACCGTTCCGGCCGGATCGGTTCGCTTCCACAGCCGCGCGCTGCCAGTGTAATAGGTATAGGTCGTGTCGTGAGTAAGCGGGTCGGTTGAGCGAGTCAGCCGATCGAGACCGTCGAAGTGCTGGTTGGTCGGCTTGCTGTCTGCGCCGCCGTCGAATACGGTTTTAAGTCGACCGTTGAGATCCCAAGTATAGTAGCGCGTTTCATCGGCCAGGTTGCCGCCAGCATCGCGCGATTCGCTCAGCACTCGGCCAAACGAGTCATGGGTATAGGCGAGGATGCCGTCGGTGGCGCTGCTGCGCTGGTCGACCGTGCCATCGAGCTGATACACGGTGCTTGAAAGTTCGCGCTGGTTGCCGGTGCCATCGTGGGTTTTGTAGTGGCGTCCGAGTTCATCGAATAAGTCAACCGTAGACACGGTGCCGGTCGGATTCTTTCTGGTCTCAGTGACCGACAGATCCGCGGTTGCACCGGCTGGCGTGCTACGGGTGGTGCAAAGCGCGTTGAGACAATCACTGGTCTTGCGCTGGGCACCGTCGTGGATCTGCACCAGCGTCTGTCCGCCCACGACGGTGGTCACTTTTCCATTGGCTTCGTCGTAGGTAATCGTGGTGGTTTCGCGCGGGTCGTTGGCGTTGCCCGAATTCGAAGTGGTGCCGGTAAAACGCCAGGGCTTGCTCGTGAGCACCCGATCCATCATGTCGTAGGTAAATTCGGTGGCGGCGCGCAGCGTGGCTGGAATGGCTACGGTTGCATTGGGCGTAGCGTAGGCTGGCGCACCGGCAACGTAGGTGGCTTCCCAAGCGACGCGTCCGGCAGTATCAAACCCAGTGCGAACGCGATTTCCAAGTGCGTCGCGGGTTTCGACGGTGCGACCAAATCCGTCGCGATCGAAATAGCTGTCGATGCCTCCCGTGATCGAATGGGTTAAGAGCCCAGCGCTGTCGTAATCGGCTTGATAAGTGGTTTCAAGGCCAGCGACTTTGTCCGGATCGGCGCCGAGATTGGTCGAGCAGCGTGCCGCCCAGCTTGGAATCGCCGCCGGATATCCTTTCTCGGTTTTGGTCACGTTGCCATCATTGTCATAGCTGTAACGAACCTGGTTGCCTTCAGGAAGGATCTCTTCGAGCAGCTGGCCGTCAGAGATTCTGCGCTTGTAACAATGATTGCTGGTGCCACCGTTCTGAAGCCCAATCTGTCTTGTCGCCAGCACGTGGCCATAAACGTCGTAGTCATAAAGCGTCTGCACTTTTGCGGTCGCAATTGAGTTTGGCCACAAGCCCGTTCCTGAATTAAACACGTCGTTGCCGACCGCAACGCTGTCGTAGGTATAATTGGTTACAATCGGTGTGGTGTTCGATTTGAGATACTGACTGACCTTAATTGGCCGGCTAGCGGCATCGTACTCGGTCCAGCTGTTGCCGCGGTCGTACGTGGCATCGACCGTGCCGGCGCTGTCGAGCCCGGTGGTGCTGACGTGACCGCGCGAGTCGTAGGTGTTGATTCGCGCCACTACTGCCGGCCCGCGCTTGGCGTTGGAGTTGACGACGATTTTTCCGACTCCTCCCGAAGTCGCATAGCTCGAAAAATCGGTCTTCGAGCCATCCGGATAGGTGACCTGCGAAGGGCCGGGCGCCACCGGGCTCGCGGTGTTGTGCGGCGCAGTCGGTGTTTGAGTGTAGCTCGACGTGGTGGTAAGGTAGACGAGCACTTGTCCAGAAGGCCCTTTGGCGGTCAAGGATTGGGTCACCCGTTCTGCCGGATCGCGGGTGATTTGCGTCTCCGACAAGGTCGTCCCCGACGCGGTTCTCCAAGTATGAACAACCTCGCCAATGCTGTCGTATTCGTAATGGGCCTGAATGGGCACCGCGGCGCCGGTCTTATTCGGCGCTGCAAGTGCGGTTACTTCGAGCGGCCGGCCGACTGGGTCGATTTGGGCGCAGCTGCGCATTCCGCTCGGCGTGAGTACCCCAGTTCGATAGCCGTTCGAGTGGACATATTCGGTCTTGGTGATGGCGCGCCCGTCAGTGAGATGGCGATTGTCCTGTCGTAGTAAGCGCTCGGCGTGGATCGAGTTGAAGTATTGGGTAGTGGCGTTGCTATCGAAATAGGTGACCACAGCCCAATGCGGCATCAGTTGCGGATCGATGATCTGGTCGGGTCCGGGAATGATCGGCGTCGCCGCGGCGTAGGTCGCTTGCACACAGACGCCATTTTGCGTCAGCGTGCAGGTCGCTGGGCAGACGTTGGTCGGCGTGAATGTACTTAAGTTCTCAATATATAGACCCCAGGTGTCGTTAAAGGCGGGAGCGAGCGCTCCGCCAACGTAGTCGATGGTGTTGGCAAAAGGGGCGGGCTTCCAGTTGATGTCGGCGGCAATCGGCTGAATCGGCGAATAGTCGCTCAGCGTCAACTGGATGGAGGAAACATAGAGCGAGACCATATTTGAGATCGAGTCGACCAGACGGGCTGCCATCACGTTCGGTGCGGCCGCGATGTAATTCTGCGATTGGTTTGCCACCACCGCGCCGACGATCGGCGGCGCAAACTCCACATCCATGTCGTGGTATTCGAAGCGCAACACGTGGCTCTGGAACCAACCGGCGTTAGCGTTATTGGGATCGCCCGGGCCGAGCTGCTGCTGGATCACTTTGTCAAAATCCGGGCTGTACTCATCCGATCCGTACCAGTTCTTCAGCACCAGCACAGGATTGTCGTAGTTTCCGTTATTGGTGTCCGCGGTATAGATTTCCTTCAGATTGAAACGCAGATCACTCGGATTGCCATAGAGGATTCCTGGTCGCGGTTTGAGCGACTGATAGTAGTTCTCGCAACCGGTATGGCAGGTCTGGTGCTTGTTTTGGTCGCCCTTGACGAAGCCATTGCAGAACGTGGCATCGGTAATGGGTTGCTTGCACACTTTGATCGGATCGGCGCAGGGAGTCCATCCAGGAGCATGAGGCCCAGGAGGATTGATCACGTTGTTGCACACACAGTTGATCTCGGTGGCGACGTCACAGAGAGGCTCACTGTAAGCAACGTCCGCCAGGCAATGTCCGTCGACGCAGCTAAATCCCATGGCGCAGTTAGCATCTACGGTACAGGGAGGGCCGAGTGGTTTTCCTGGATCCCGGCAGTTTTCAGGATAGCAGGCGTTGACCACGGTAGTGCTGTTGTATTGGCGCCAGGTCGCTTTGCAAAATCCGTAACATCCATCGGTCCGAATATAGCCAACATGGTCGACCATGTCGTTGGCAAGGTTGTCGCAGAAGGTGTTTAGGTCGGCGATCTTGGTACACACCGGGGCCGGGATGGCACCAGCGTCGTCGTCGCAAAACTGATCGCAGCGCTCCTTGATTTGATTGTCCGGTGCGTACATAACCATCGGTCGCGACGCCAGATCGTACTCAAAGATATCGCTGTGATTGCTCGGATGCTGGATGGCGTTGAGCGTGCCCCAGTTGTCACCGAGCGCGCGGCCGATGTCAAAATAGGCATAGGGCGCGGTACAATCGTCCTCGGTGGGGCCAATGCACTTGAGAAAGCGTCCCTTGACTTTGCCGTCTTGGCTGATCACGCTCTCCTCCCCGTTCGGGCCGTCGGGGTAATAGTTGAAGTAGTAAAATCTACCGGCGCTGTCTTTGACGTAGTTTATCTGCATCGGCGAGCCGGTCGGGTCACCCTGTTTCACCTTCTCCCAAGTGAGCTGAATCGACTGACCAGTCGGATGGATGATTTGGGTGAGATAGCCGGCCGAATCCTCAAACTGACGCAGCACGGAGCTTTCGTCCTGTAGTTTCCAGGTGCGGACCGCATTGGGATCGACCCACTCTTCGAGCACATAGGGGACGCCCTGCGCCATCGGGCTATACGACTGCACCGTGTAGACAATGCCGCCGACGGTGCGATTCTGAGCGACGCCGCTTCTCACAAACGCCAGATTTGAAGCCGCGCCCGTTGCAAGGTAGATGCGCGCGTAACCCCGGATTGGATCGAGAATCAGGCGCTGGTTGAGCGAAAAGTCCCAACCATGGCCGATAATGCTCATTTGATTCGACGCTGCCGAATTGTAGGTGGCGGTGACCTCGATCCCGATCCCCGGTCCAGAGAATGAAAAGAGTGGAACCTTATAGCGCAGCTGGCCATCGCCGAAAATCGGGTCGCTGCCTGGCAAACTCATCGCAGAGTCGACAAATTGTGCCCATTGCCACTGTCCAAGTTCGGCCAACCAGGCCGCCTCTTGTGCCATCAGAAACAGTTTCTCGGGGTTCGTCACCGGATCAAGCCAAAGCGCTTGCGCCGGTGTCGGCAACAGCGTTCCGATTGCAAACGCTAGAGCAATTAGAATGGGAAAACGACAAACTCGCATACTTTCACTCCTTGTGAAAAACTAATTGCAATAAGAGTTCAAACGCAACGAACACATACAACAATGCGGACAGATAACGGGCGCCAATTGTTTTCGTATTTGCGCCAAAGACGCAAGCGGCGCGAGAAATTCGAGCGGGATGAGCGTCTAACACTTGGGCTGGTTTGCGTGCCGACTGCGGAGTTGGCTCCCAGTTCGTCTTCACCTTTCCGAGGCGCGTTCGCTTTCACCTGG
>JAHFDU010000210.1 GCA_023248835.1 Myxococcales bacterium
ACGGCATTCTGGTCGCGGTGGCACCACCTGAGGGCTTTGATGCCGGTGCGGATTTTCAATCCCGACGGCAGCGAGGCGGAAAAAAGCGGCAATGGGGTGCGCATCTTTGCCAAATTTTGTCTCGACCACTGCGGCGCCACGAGCGATCGACCGATTCGCATTCACACCCTCGGCGGCCCGGTCGAGGCGCGCCTGGTCGCGCGCGAAAAAAATCGTACCGTGCTGCGCCTGTCGATGGGAAAAGTCAGTTTTCGCTGTGCCGATCTACCGATGACCGGACCGAACCACGAAGTCGAGTGGATCGAAAAACCGCTCACCGTCGGGGATCGGAATTTTCGTGCCACCTGTCTGTCGATTGGTAATCCGCATGCGGTGCTGCTCGATGCGCCGTTTACCGACGAGGCATTGTGCAAATACGGGCCGCTCATCGAGCATCACCCGCAATTTCCCCGTCGTACCAACGTGCAATTTGTTCGCGTGCGCGATCGCGCAACCGTCGAGGCATTGATTTGGGAGCGCGGCGCCGGTCGCACCGAATCTTCCGGTTCAAGCGCCTGCGCGGTGGCCGCCGCTTGCGTTCGCGCCAACCTCACCGATCGCGCCGTCAAAGTGGTGATGCCGGGCGGCACCCTAGAAGTGATGGTTCACGACGACTGGCAACTTGAGCAGTCAGGATTTGCGCAGGAGATCGCGGTGGGAACACTCTCCGAAGATCTGTCAGGCGATCTACTTGGGTCGCGCTAGAATTTGTAAATCGTTACTCACAAATTGCGTTGATGCAATTCTCAGAGCTCTTGCAGTCGGTTTGCACTTTGCACACGGGGGCGGCTTCGGGCTGCGACAGGCAGTAGCCGAGCGTGCAAATCGGCGTGCCGCTGCAGCTTGAGCAGTCACTGGTGGCGAAGCAGTGGGTGCGGCAGACAGCATTGACGCACTCTTGGCTGCCCGCACATTCAGAGTTGTTTTTGCATTGCGGCGTCTTGCCGCCGACCGCCTGGCAAACGCCGCCGGTGCAGGTGTCGCCGGCGTGCGGGCAGTCGCTCGGCTGCGAGCAGGCGCGGTGGCAGACACCGTTGATGCAGCTGCCGCCGCTTGAACAGTCGCTCTTGTAGATGCAAGCGCCTTGCGACGGCGCTGGCCCCTCGACACAGTGGCCGCTTGTACAAATTTGTCCGGTGCCGCAGCTGGCGCTCGAGGCGCAGCCGGAGTGGCAGACACTGTTTTCGCAGACGCCGCCTGGGCCGCACTCGCTGCTAAACTGGCAAGCGGTCGACGCAGTGACGCCACAAGCAGTGGTGCACAGGCCGTTGACGCAGCTCAAGTCGCCCGTGCAATCCTTGCTGCTGGTGCAGGCGGGCTGATAGCCGGTGGGCACGCAGGTGCCGGCGGCGCAGCTGAAGGCGCCGAGCGGGCAGTCTTTGTCAGCGGTGCAAGCGCCGCTAAAGTGGCAGCTGCCGCTCTGGCAGTAGCTGCCGGCGGCGCAGTCGGACGCTTTTTGACACTGGGTGGCGCCGGGCACGCAGGTGTGGCGGCTGTCGCAGGTCCACTCGGCGCCGCAGTCGCTCGGCGCGCTGCAGCTCCAACTTTGCTGGCATTTTTTCGAAGTGTTGCAGAAATATCCCTGTGGGCAGCTGGTGTTGCTGCTGCAAGTTGTGGTCTCGACAGTGAGCGTGGTCGGCGGCACGCAGGCGCTGCGTGCGGGTTCGCAGACATAGCCCGAGGGGCAATCGCTGGTTTTTTGGCAGGAGCCGACTTGATAACAGGTTTTGCGATCGGGATTGCAGTAGCAGCTGCTCGGGCATTGATCGTTGGTTTGGCAGGGTTTTCCGGTGTTGATTCCGACGGTTTGCGGCGGGCCAACTGGAGTTGGTCCAGAGGAGACGACGGGCGTCGGGTCTGGTCCGGTAGGTCGGCCGTTACAGTCGCCGGAGGAGCAGCCAAACTGGTCGCAACAGTAGCAACCGGTGTTGTCGCAGTAGTTGTAGAAGCTCTGCGTATCCGGGCCGCAGCCTGCCACCGCAACCAGGGAAAACAGTACCGCCAGCGTCCTCGACATGGAGATCTCCTGTATCAACCGACAGGTGCAAGAGCAGAGAACGTGCCAAAGCGGCGGAGGGGAAAAGGCGGGCTCGGACTCGGGCTCGGGCTCGGGCTGGAAGGGGGATGTGAACGTGCCTTCACACTTCGGCGTGAACAACAGGCCCGAAACAAACATTACGGAAGACCGTCCCCTAATTGTCCCCTCCGGCTTCTTCCGTTTCCGAAACTGTCGGCTGCTAGCTGTCGGCTGTCGGCTCTACGGATCGACCGCGCGGATGGTCTCTTTCAACGTGTGCTTGGCCAAAAAGCCCATCTCGCGCTGGGCGCGCGCGCCGTCGACCATACAAACAAAACGAATGTGGTCGAGCTCCGGCACCGGAAACGAAGTCAGCTTGCCGCGCCACAACGCGGTGAACAGCCGTTTGGCAATGGTGTAAGGAATCGGCAAAGTTTGGCGGCCGAGCTCGCGCAGAATCGTCGACAGCGGCACTTCTCCCGGCCCAACCACATTAAAAATGCCGCGCACGCCAGGCTTGAGCGCACAGACCAGCGCTTCGACTACATCCTCTTCGTGAATGACCTGCACCATCGGATCGAACCCGAGCAGGGTAGGCACGCGCTGTAGGCGCAGGTAGTTAGAGGGCGCATTGCGCACGCCGCCCAAAATATGCACCGGCCGCAAAATTACCGTTTCGCGATCCTGCGCTTTCCAAAAATAGGAGGAGGCGAGGTGATCGACTTCGATGAGGTCGCGAATCGCAGCAAAGTGCTGGCCCGCCATCAGCGGCGCCTCTTCGGTGAGAAACTGCGGATTGTCGGGGCGCGGCCCGTAAACATTGGCCGACGACAGCACGATCACTTTGGGCACCGCATAGCTGGTGCAGGCGTCGAGCAGGCGCGCGGTGCCCTGCACGTTCCACGAATGGTGCTCGGCTTCGGCCTGTCGCGGATCGTGCATCAGCCCCATGTGAATCAGCGCGTAGACATTGCCCGCACGAAAAATATCGCGCGCTTTTTTCGAGCGAATGTCGACTTGAAAATGCTCGACGTCGCGCGGTTTGCCGGGAAATGCGCGCCGATCGATGCCAACCACTTGATAGTCGGCTTCGCGATGTAGCCGGCGCGCCAGCTTTAGCCCGAGTCGACCCGCGATGCCGGTGATGATGATGCGCTTACTTGTGTTTGCTTGCGGTTCGGGTCTTCTTGCCATCGATCACCAAAAAATGTGGCGCCGCTCCCGAAGTCCGACGCGAATCATCGACTGAATTTGATTGCGCACGTGGCGCACTTTTTCGCTCAGTACATCATCTTCATCGTCGGGATCGCCGACAAATGAAATCGGTTCGCCAAAGTAGATTCGATACTTCACTGGATAGGGCAGCGGCAAAAATGGCGGAAACGGCATCAGCGGAAAGGCCGGCGCGCCCACCAGTCTCGCCAGCGGCTTGAGATTAATCGCGGGAGACTGCTCTTCCGCGCCGATCACTGCGATCGGCACGATCGGCGACTCGGTTTGCAGCGCCAACCGCATGAAGCCGAGCCCGAATTCTTGCAGCTGGTAGCGCTGGTTAAACGGTTTGGAAATTCCTTTGGCACCCTCGGGAAATACCAAAATTGCCTCTTCGTCTGCAAGCAGGCGCTGGCAATTTTCCGGCGTGCCATTGATCTGGCCGCAGCGCGCAAACAGATAGGAAGCGAAAGGTAGCATCTGGACATACTTTTCGATCATCGCGCGCGCCACCCGTGGCGGATTGAGTTCGAAGAGCAGCGCACCGGCGATTCCCATGCCGTCAAACGGCAGCTGCCCCGAGTGATTCGAGACCAACAGCACACGACCCTTCGGAATGTTTTCGAGCCCGTGTGACTCGACGCGAAAATAGCGGTAGTAAAGAAAATGCGCGAATAGGATCGCCGCTTTGGCCTCTTCGCGATGGAAGCCAAATGGATCGTAGCCATATTCGTTCTGCCGCGTACCCAGTGCGCGCAGCTTAGGCTCAAGGTCGGGATCGATTTTAGAGTCGATCCAATGCTGAAATTGCGTCTGCAGCCACGCCGTCGCGCCCATTTCGGATCGTTGATTGTACAGGAAACTGATCGAGACGCACTGCCTATTTCCAAACCAAATCCTCTGGAAAGTCGATGCTGACAGCGATTGGGCGCCGTGCTATGCCGCTTTCTATGTCGATGCTCCGGCTGTTGATCGCTGTCGTTGTCACCGCCGGCTGCACGGCTGCACCGACGCTGCTCGAACGCCAGCAAACCATCACTGGCGGCACCGCCGATACCAAAGATCCGGCGGTGGTGCTGCTGATTTCACGAGGCGGGCGTACCATGTGCTCCGGCACTGTACTGTCGCCGCATGTCGTGCTTAGCGCCGCGCACTGCGTCGATCCCTCGGCAGGCATGCCAAGCACGGTGTTCATCGGTGACGACAACAACGACCGCACCCAGGCGAGCGATCGGAGTCTCTTCCGCAAAGTCAGCGCCGCACATGCCCACCCCAAATACAACAATAATACGCCCGAGGCGGCGTACGACATCGCAGTGATCGTCGTCGCTGAGCCGATTTTGGTGACGCCTATAGCGATGAATCGGCAACCGATCGACAATTCTTTCGTCGGCAAACAGATCCGCTTGGTTGGTTTCGGCACTTCGCGCGGCAACGACAGCCGCGGCGACACCCTGGGCACCAAGCGGCAGACCAGTACCAAGATTTCAGATTTTGACATCACCTCGCTTACTTTCATGGATGTGACGCACGAGATATGCGACGGCGACTCGGGCGGCCCGGCCCTGATTGACCTCGGCAAAGGCGAAGTGATTGTTGGGGTTGCTTCCTACGGCGATTCCGACTGCGTCGAGTACGGCATCCACACGCGGGTTGATCGATATGCGTCGTTCATTGATCCATTCGTCGCGCAAGCCGATCCCGAAACTGTCGACGGCGGCATCGACATCAGCCGCAGCGACGGCAGCGCCAATTCAAGCGTGGGTTCGACCGCCACCGGTGGCGATGTGCTGCCGCTACGCAGCGGCTGTTCCATCAGCGCTGGCACTGGCACCGGTCGGCCCGATCGGGGCGAGGTGCTTTTTTTCGCGATCGTTGTTTTTTTGCTAGCGCATAAAAGCCTACTCAGATTCAGGGAGCGAGCAACTCCACCGACGGGAAGTAGCTGCGATAGCGGGTTACATCGCGTGTGAGCAATCGGTATCCTCTGATCGCGGCGTGCGCGCCGATATAAAAATCGGGCAGCGGAGAAATGCGAGCGCCGCCGGATCGGCGATAACGGACAAAGCACTTCCCCGCCAAGAAAGCTGCTTCATAGGGCAGCGCTTCGCGACGAAATAGGTCGGCTGGCAACACCGCTTCGAGCTCCTCGATGCGGTTAAATCCTATCGACACTTCGGCGTAGATAAGAGGATTGATGATGAGCAGCGACCGATCGGCAGCGGTCTGCAACGCCCGGCTCGACCAATCTCCCCAGCGCCGATCTTTGGTGATGACATCGAGTAGAACGTTAGAGTCGATAAGGACTGGGATCATTTAGAGCGGGTGAACTTCAAAATTTCGTCGGTCGACATTCGCACGGTGCCCGAGCCCCAAAGACGGCGGACGATTCGCTGCCCGCGCCCCGGCCGACGCCGGCGTTTGGCGGGAACAATTCGGACCACGCCGCGATTCAGTTCGAAATCGACTTCGGTGTTGGGTAGCAGCCCCGCGCGCTCGCGGATCTCCTGTGGAATGGTGACCTGGCCCTTGGCGGTGATTCGCATAGTATTACTCCTGCAAGTAATACTATTACGCGATGAAATGGGATGCAATCGATCGCTATCCTGGCGTCAGTTGCGTGGGCGTGGGCGTGGGCGTGAAACGAAAATCCGCGTTCTCTATC
Source organism: Myxococcales bacterium (assembly GCA_023248835.1). Lineage (GTDB taxonomy): Bacteria > Myxococcota_A > Polyangia > Palsa-1104 > Palsa-1104 > JAHFDU01. The sequence continues at coordinate 5,934 of JAHFDU010000210.1, forward strand.
GACGGTGACGCAAGATTCGCTTGGAGAATTCGGAACACGCGCCACATCGGCAAAACACCGGCGTGGCATTTTCCCACGGTGCATGGCCGCTTTCCGTCGCTGATTCGCCCACGCCTACGCCCACGCCCACGATAAAACTGACGGATCCACGGATCCTCAGTTCGCTATCGACAAACGCCGAAGCGACAGGTTTGACCGGTAGGGCACGCGATTCCGCAACCGCCACAGTGGGCGCTATCAAACGCCAGATCGATCATGCCAGCGCCGCAGTCGACGTGCGAGCACTTGGTCGGCGGCGCGGTCAGGTTTGCATCAGCGGCATCGATGCGAATGAGATCCTGCCCATTTCCAGATCCAGCCATACCGAAGAGGCTTCCTTTGTCATCGGCGACAAAGGGCAAAGTTATTTTTCTCGTCCGAAGATAGGGCAGGCCTTCTTGAATGAAGATCGGCGCACCATCCATCGGATCGAAAACCCGAAAACCGGTGTCGGTCGTGACAATCACCCGATTGGCGGTCTGCGTGACGCCGACGGTGCGAGGTAGACCACCCGGCTTGTTCCAGACCGGAGCGCCGGTGGTGTCGAACGCATAGAAGAAGGTGTCGTTCGTAATCACGGTGCTGGAGTCGGTGGGATCTGTCCAGTCTCCAGCGACGTTGACAACCACTCGTCCCGGAAAAAAGAGCGGCGACAGCGAAGTGACATGGCTAAAATCGATGGATTGATTCCAGCCGTGGCCGAAGTCGTCGCCGCTGCCACCACCAACGGAAGTCTTATTTGGGGCGGACGAAGTGGTGGCGAAGAAAAACTGGCCTGCATCGGCAGCGGTCCAGATATTGGTGCTCTGCGGATCGACGGCGGGTTGTGCGATGGGGGAAACCATCGCCTGCGTTGCGTCGGGCGCAAGTTCGACTCTAAAAAGACTGCCGGCGGTGTCGAAGCTGGCGAATGCTAGCGTACCGTCCCGGAGATTTCCTGCCGACAGCGGTCGCGCAAGGCCCGCCGGCAGAGCGATTGATTGTTCGGTAGTAAGATCTGCCGTCAGTACCAGCGCTTGTGTTGCCGTGTCCCAGAAAACCAGGTTCGACTTGATCGATCCGAAAAACACCCGACCCACTTTGGTCACAGTTGTTGTCTTGGTCGACGTGATCAAGGAGAAGTTTTCGGCAGCTGGATGCGGACAGGTCTCATC
>JAHFDU010000211.1 GCA_023248835.1 Myxococcales bacterium
ACAGTGGAGAAAAATCGCAAAATCGCGTTGACGCTCCCGTAAATTCGCTCTTGAAAGGAGGACTAGAGTAGGTGATTTCATGAATGAATCCGAAACTGTAGGCTGTCGGCTGTGAGCTGTCGGCGGCGCTCGGACTTCCGAGCGCCCCTGGGAAATCGGGGACAGGACTGGGGGGGTTATGGAATGGAGCGGGGACGTTCTTTGAGTGCAATTGCGAGTTGGTAGATCTGGCGACGCGGAACCCCAGCGATAATTGCCAGCGCCGCAGCGATCTGATTCGGCCGCTCCCCCGCCGCCAGCCGCCGTTTGACTTCGGTCTCAAGATCAACCACTGCCGCCGGTGTTTCGCTTGCGCCGCTAACCACGATCGTGACTTCACCTCGCGGCGGCGTTTGGTGCGCGCTTCGTGCCAGATCCGCCAGCGTCCCGCGCCGGTACTCTTCGTAGATTTTGGTCAGCTCGCGGGCCACGCAAGCGCGGCGCGCGGCGCCGAGTACCGTGACCAAATCATCGAGCGTCGCCGCGGTGCGCGTCGGGGCCTCGTAAAAAATCAAACTTCCTGAGAGCTGTGCCACCTGCCCAAGCAGAAATTGGCGGTCGCCCTTCGGCCGCGGCAGAAAACCAAAAAAATGAAAAGCCTCTACATCGAGCCCCGATCCGACCAGCGCCGTCAGCGCAGCGTTGGCGCCGGGCAGCACTTCGACCCGGATCTGTTCAGCGATGGCGCGCGCCACCAGGCGATGGCCCGGATCGGAAATCAGTGGCGTTCCCGCTTCCGAAATCAGCGCCCAATCGTCGCCGGCCAAGAGTCGATCGATAAGCTCTGCGCTGCGTTTGGCCTCGTTGCCGTCGAAATAACTGACGGTGGGCGTTTCGATGCCGTGGTGACGCAAAAGATGTTGCGCCGATCGCGTGTCTTCCGCGGCGACGCAGGCGACCTGCCGCAGCACTTTGAGCGCCCGCAGTGTGATGTCGTCGAGATGACCGATCGGCGTCGGCACTATGTACAGCGTCCCCGACATCGCTTATTCGTGTGAACCGAGTGCGATCTCGACCGCGTCGCCAAGCTCGGCGCGGAGATACTCTTTGAGCTTGCCGAGCAGGCGCTTCTCGAGCTGTCGGGCGCGCTCACGACTGATGCCATAGTGATCGCCAAGCTCCTGCAGCGTGCGCGGCGATTCGCCGTCTTGAGGCCACAAGCGATCGCGGAAAATCAGCTGCTCGCGTCCGCGCAAGGTGGCGTCGAAAGCCGTAAATTTTTGTTTGAGCAGCTCTTGAAATTCGCTGCCCTCGGCGATGCGATCCGGCCGCGCTTCACTCGGCGACGGCAATAGATCAAGCTGGGTACGATGATCGCCGCTGTCGCCGCCACCCCGCTCGAGCGGAGCATCGAGCGAAACTTCGCCACTGCCGAGGCGCCTTTCCATGTCGATGACTTCGCGCTCCGGCACTTCGAGCGCTCGCGCAATGGCGTGCGGCGAGGCGTCGAATCCCATTTTTTCCAAGCGCTCTTTTTCTTTGCGCAAATTAAAAAACAATTTGCGCTGCGCCTGCGTAGTGCCGATCTTGACCAGGCGCCAGTTGTGCAAAATGAACTTCAGCATGTAGGCGCGAATCCACCACGCCGCGTACGAAGACAGTTTGACGCCGCGGTAGGGATCGTAGTGACGCACCGCCTGTACCAGGCCGACGTTGCCCTCCTGAATCAAGTCGAGCAAATTGCGATGCGCCTGTCGATACTCGTGCGCTAGCTTGACCACCAAACGCAAATTGGCGGTGGTCAGTCGGCGCGCCAGTTCCAGATCGCCGGTTTGCAGAAATTTTACCGCCAGCTCGTGCTCCTCCTCGCGGCTCATGAGCGGGTAGCGCCTGATATCGTTGATATAGACTGTGAGCGGATCAAGCCGCTGTAGCGAGCGGCTCTTGGTCGGAACCAGGGCTTTGTCGTCGGCTGCGATCGGCGGCACAACATCGAGCTCGTCCTCGACCGGCAGGCTCAAGTCGCCGTGCGAAAGCTCGCCGGCCAGTTCTGCTTCGGCAGGCTCCTCGGACTCGACGATTTCACCCTCGACCAGCTCCGGCTCTGCAATGGCAACGGTGGCATCTTTCTTTCGCCGCTTGGCCATCAGGCCGAGCAGTATAATCATCTTTGCTGAAAAATCATCCGCGCGCGATGGAAGCGGGTTGCTATCTCACAAAAAAACGTCACTCCGAAGGCGCTTCCTCGGCTGACAGCTGAGAGCTGACGGCTGACGGCTGCTCATTTGGCATGCGCATTCAGAAAATCCCAGATGCGCTCGCGGAATTCGGGAGTGAAACCCGGCACGTGACCACCGCCTTCAATGGTCCAGAGCTCGACCGGTCTACGGCAACCCGAGTAGGCCTCGACCCGGGTTTCAGTGCCGGCGAGCCCGTTGTCGATGTCATAACGCGCGCCCGTTGGTGCCAGCGGTCCGGTGCAACCATTGCGCAGCGCCCAGGTCGCCACGGTATCGTGCGCCGATGGAAAAGGCGGGGCGGTGAAGCCAACAATGTTGCCGCCGTTGTAATCGACCAGTGGATCTTTGTCGCCGTGGAGCTCCAGCACCGACACCGCGCTTGACGGCATACACTGGTTCGGATCTTTCCAATTGGCGCCCGCCAGACTCACCACCGCTGAGATTTTTCCAGAAAGATCACACGCCAAACGGTGGGTCATGAAACCACCGTTGGAATGGCCGATGACGTAGACGCGATGCCGATCGAGATTGTAGTGGGCGCCGATGTCGTCGATCACGGCGGAGATGTAGGCGACGTCATCGACCGGGATCGCCCAAAAATCGCAGCAAGCATCGGTGGCGTTCCAAAAACCACCGATCGGGCCGCGGCTGCCATCGGGCGTGGCGTATAAGAAGGTCTTCTCGTCGGCCAAGCTGGACAAATGCAACACGAAATTTTCTTCGACGTCGCCGCTGGCAGTCAGTCCATGCAGCATCACCAGCAGCGGCGTCGGCTGTGCCGCATCGTAATGAAGCGGAACCCGCACGTGATACGGACGCCCAAGCGGAGCGCCGCCACTGTCGGGAAAAGCAGCGTCCCTGTTTTCACTCGGGCTACTCCGCGTGTCGGCAGGCGCCGCCATGTCGCGTTTCAAAGGAGCACCCGAAGTGCCCGAACAAGCGGCAGCGAGGAATGCGAAATAGCGTAGCCTCATTGGGGCCGCGTAACACAACTTCGGGCTATTTTCCAGCCAGCAGCGCCTCGGCGATCTTTTTCACTTCGCCGGCGTCCACCTGGCCTTTGTGCGATTTCATGATGTCACCGACCAGCCGGCCGATTTGTTTGGCATCGGTGACCGCCAACTGAGCGATGCGCTCTTTGACCAGAGCAGAAAGCGCGTCGCCAGCGAGCCCCACCGGCAAAAACTTTTCGCAAAAGCCAATTTCAAAACGAAGCTGGCGCGCCTGCTCGGCGCCTTTGTCGCCGGCTTTTTCGAACTCTTCGACTGCCTTGGCGAGCTGCTTGCGGTAGGCGGAGATGACCTCGGAAACCAGTGCGTCGTCAACTTCGCCCGAAAATCCCTTGGCGGTGCGGCGCTCCATGATCTTAGTTTTGATCATGCGCACCACGTCGAGGGTGGGTTGGTCTTTGTCCCTCATCGCCTGCTTGAGCGTGTCTGCGAGCTGTTGTTCGATCGGCATAGCGTCCTCCCGGACGAGTGTTATACTGCCGCCATGGCCAACTTTACTAGAACCTTTGCTGCGCTCACTCTGCTACTTGCATCGCTGGCGTCGGCGCAGCAGGACGATCCCTACGCCGGCTCGAGCTACTACGACGACTCCGCGCTCAGGCCACCTGAGCCCCCCGATCGTCCGGTCTACGGCTATTACGGCGCCCATCCGATCCCGTATGATCTCGGCGGCGGCTATTGCTCGGTCAGAGGCGCGCACGGCCACGACTACGCGCCCTTCGATCGGTTTTTGTTTCGACACGTCGGTGGTCTGTTCTACTTTGTCGGTGACGTCTCCGATTTTGGCTACGTTGGCGAAAGCTGGGGGTACCAGGGGGACCATCCAATTCCAGCCGAATGGGGCGGCGGCTTTTGTTACATCAACTGGGCGCATCGCCATGCCTACCCGCCGCCACCGTCGATGAGTTTCAACTACATCGGCGGTTTTTATCTGTTCGTTGGCCCTTGGTCGAGCCTCTACTACTCGGAAAGACCGCACTACGCCGCCTATTACAACAACTACTATCGCGACAACTATCACGGCGGTCGCTACTTCGTGGTGCGGCCGCCTCCGGTCTATCGCGTGCAAGTAGCGCCGCCGCCGCCGCGCGGAATCACCGTCGTCGCGCCGCCGCGACGCTACGGCGGAGGAGTCACGGTTTCGCCACCGCCGCCACCGCCGCGTTATGGTGGAGGTGTAACGGTTTCGCCACCGCCGCCACCGCCGCGTTATGGTGGAGGTGTGACGGTTTCGCCACCGCCGCCGCGTTATGGTGGAGGTGTGACGGTTTCGCCACCGCCACCGCCGCCGCGTTATGGTGGAGGTGTGACGGTTTCGCCACCGCCACCGCCGCGGGCACCGGTTGGCCCACCGATGCGGGTTTCGCCGCCGCCGCCGCCGAGACGGTAGGCAGCCACACAATCGGCCGACTGATAGTGGTCATCACGGCGTGGCCAGTGGAGTGAACGTATGAAAGAGAGATACTTGGAAGTGACATTCCGAAAAGGCAGGGCCGTCGCTGCATACCTCTACCTCCCTCGAAGCGCCGGCGTGACAGTGGCTCGCACCCAAGAGGGAGCACCCGGCATCCTGGTCGACTACGACAATGGCGGCCACCCGGTCGGAATCGAGTTGACCGCGCCAGAGCAAATCAAGCTCGACATGATTAACCAGGTGCTACGAAACATCGGCGCTCAATCGATTGAGCCAGCGGAACTGGCGCCGTTGAAAGCTGCGTAACCAGTTCTATTTTTTCTTGGCGAGCTCTTGGTCGATGAGTTTCTTGAACGCCTCTTTAGGCTGGGCGCCGACCAGTTTCCAGCCGTTGATGAAAAAGGTGGGAGTGCCGCCGGCGCCAACTTTGTCGCCCTCGGCAATGTCGCGATCGACGCGCGCTTTGAACATGCCGGTGTCGAGCGCGCTCTTAAACTTGCCCATATTGAGATTGAGCTGCTCGGCGTATTTCTCTAGCGACGGCCGGTCGAGCGCCTGCTGATTGGCGAACAGCAAATCGTGCATTTCCCAGAATTTTCCTTGCGCATCGGCGGCGAGTGCGGCTTCGGCGGCGAGGTGCGCCTTGTCATGAAACGGCAGCGCTTTGTTCTTAAACGCGATCTTGATCTTGCCGCCGTACTCTTCTTCCAGTGCCTTGAGGGTCGGACCGACCCTCGAACAGAAGGGTCACTGAAAGTCGGAATATTCGACAATTAAGACCGGCGCCTTTTTCGGCCCGCGCAAAGGCGCATCCCCGGCCGCAATCTCGACACGCTCGGGCGCCGCCTCGGCCGCCGGCGCTTTCGGCGTATTGGCGGCGTGTTCGGGCAGCGTGCGTAAGATCTCTTCATACAACTTGTCGCGCTTGATGCCCTTTTTCAAAAGCTCGTCGGCGTGAGTGATCTCTTTGTCGATCACCGCCTTGAATGCATCGAACGGTTGCGCGCCCGACAAACTCTGCCCATTGACGAAAAACGCCGGCGTACCATTGGCGCCGACCGCGTTGCCCGCCTGCGAATCGGCTTCGATCTGCTTTTTGTAAGAGTGGTTGTCCATCGCGATTTTGAACTTCGAAACATTGAGACCGATCTCCTGTGCGTATTTTTCCAAGGCGGGCCGATCGAGCGCCTGCTGATTGCCGAATAACTTATCGTGCATCTGCCAAAACTTGCCCTGCGCGTTGGCCGCCATCGCCGCCTCGGCTGCTTCCATCGCATGTTGGTGAAACGGCAGCGGCTGGTTGCGGAAACCGACGCGCACTTCGTCGCCGTATTTTTCTTCAATCTGCTTGAGGGTCGGACCGACCCTCGAACAGAAGGGTCACTGAAAATCGGAAAATTCTAAGATCGTCACCTTGGCGGTCTTCGGCCCCTTGACCGGCGTCCAAGCGGCAAGCTCGACCCGCTTGGGCCCCTCGGCTTCAGCCGGCCTTTGTGGTGCTGCGGCCGGCTTTTTCACCGCCAAAAGAATTTCGTCGGCGGTCTTGCCCTGCTTGGCCAGCGCCACCGCTTCGGCGATGACTTTGGGCGCGCGCGGACAGTTGGGATCTTTTATTTTGCAATTGGCGATGCTGCCAAACGAGCAGCCGCAGTCGCACTGCTTCTCGTTGAGCACCTTGAGCGCGGCATAGCGCTGCGCCGGCGTCAGATCTTTGAAGGCCTCGGTGGCACCGAATTTGTCCTCGGTGAGCCAATCGGCCGGCAGCGTTTTGGGGACCGCGACAGTGGTTGCCGAACCGCCTCCGTGCGGCAGCTCCCGGCCGAGGATAAAGCCGCCGAGCGCGCCAACCACTAGTGCAAGGATGGTGCTTCCATTTTTCATGCTGAATACCCTATTTTGAGTTTCGAAAAGGCGCAACCATTTATAGCTCGGCTATTTTCCGAGCGCCCAAACAATGTGGCGATAGACTTCGTCGCTCATCACCAGCGACGAATGGCCAAGTGGTACGGTGAGCGAATCTGCTCCTTCGAGCAGTGTCGATTCCGGCGGGCAAACCCAGTCGCGCTGTGCTGCGATGGTGAAATAGCCGACCTCGGGCGGAAGCGCGCCGGCTTGCAGCTCGGTGAGAAAGGTACTTTGCGGCAATAGCTGCCACGCGCTCGACGACACTGCGCCGACCGCCAGCACCCCGAGCAGTGCTGCCCAAGTGCCGCGTACCGGAGTGCCTAGCATCACCAGCTTGCGCACTTTTTCGTGGCCGCCAAGTTTCTTGACGTAATACAAACCGATGAGGCCGCCCATCGAGTGGCCAATGACGTCGATCTTCTTGACCGGGGTTTGCGACAGAATCGATTCGATCTTGCGGTGGATGACAAACGCCGAAGTGCGAATGTCGCGCACGTTGAGGGTGCCGAGGTTGAACGAAAAAACGCAGCGC
>JAHFDU010000212.1 GCA_023248835.1 Myxococcales bacterium
CGGTGGCACATGGCAAGGGCACATTGATTGCGGCTGCGTACTATCGGTCTGATCTGCAAACTGCTGCCTTGTTTACTTCCGCCGTGTCAGTAGGGTCCTCAAGCATCACCGACTGGGCACAGCGGCAAGGGCCAGATTTCTACGATAGCCTCTACACCGGCGAGTTGATCATGGTTGTCGGCGGAACGTCTGTTTCAACCTCCTACGATGGGATCAGCTGGAATCGACAGGAACTGCCGAGTTCTCGGCTCGTCAGCGGTGTTGCATTCAGCGACTCCACATTCGTGATCGTCGGTGAGCTCGGCACGATCTACAGCTCTCCAAACCCCTATCTCCAGTGGAGCCACCGCGCCACCACCCTCAGCAACAACATCTGGTTGAGCGGCGTCGCCCACGGCAACTCAATCTTCATCGCGGTCGGGGCAAGCGGCGCGATTGTGACTTCTCCAGATGGGACAACGTGGACGACACGGCCGGTTGGCACCACAAAGAACCTGTCCGACGTGGCCTATCTCGCAGCGACGCCGTAATCTCCCACGATAGCCCGACAATCGAGATATTAAATTCCGAAATTCCGTAAACCCGGCCGGCGACATTCGCTTATGGGAAATAAATTAGAGCGGATAGGCGGTTCAACCCACATTTTTCCATCGCGTTCGAGTAGACTGCGTGGGCGCATGGTGGCAAGTCCGATATCGGTTAACTTATGTGCCTTCTCTTTGTTGAAAAATCTTCTTGTTACCATCAAGCAGCGACGGGAGGATGTCAAGGGCGCCGCCGACGCGACGCCGCCGACAGCCTACAGCTCACAGCCAACAGTCCGGAAAGTCAGGATGTATTCACGCTTCCCATACATTCCACTCAGCGACAGACAACACCAGCAACGCGAATTTGCTTCTTCCGTCACTGTCGGCCGTCGGCTGTCGGCTGTCGGCCTGCACAACCGTCGGTGAGCCCCTAATGGAGCGGACTTCCGAGCACCCCTGGGAGGTCTAGAAATTTTTGTTTAGCCGAGTCCACCAGCTGAGCGCGTCGGCGGGGTCATAGGCTGATGCGTTCCAAGCGAACGCGCCGAGAGGGCCGACGGCGACGTAGAAGTCGGTCACCTGTTGATTTGCAACGAGTAGGGCCCCCGTAACGGAAAGTTTTGCAGGAGCATTCCCCCCTTAAAAGCAAAGTTTTGCAGCAGGAATGGCCCCCCTTCGGCCGGCAGTTTTGCAGGAGCATTCCCCCCCTTGAGAGGCGGTTTTGCAGCTGCAATGGCCCCCCTCGGGTGGATCCGGTTGTGGCGCAAAAGTCACCTCGCGCGGAAGTGAATGAGACGCTGAACCGCCGGCCGGTGCCGGTGGGGAGGCCCAATGGCATATCGCGAGGTGAGCATGACGGAAGTCAAAGAGGTCCTTCGGCAATGGCAAGCCGGAAAGGGCAAAAAGGAGATCGCTCGGCAAGTGGGTCTCGATCGTAAGACGGTGCGTCGCTACGTGGACTGCGCCGAGCGCTGTGGCGTCGATCGCGCGCAACCTGCAAGCCTAAGTGACGCGAAGCTGTTCGAGGTTCTTGGACAACTTGCGCTATCGCGTGGCCGCCAGTCGGGACGCGGTGACGATTGGAAACGTTGCATCGTCGAGCAGGAGCGCATCAAGAAGGGAATCGACGCGGGGTTACGACTAACCAAGGTGCATCGGCTGATGCATCGTGACGGTATCGACGTTTCGTACTGGACGCTGTATCGCTTTGCAAAAACTGAGCTCGGCTTTGGCCGCTCGGCGCCGACGATGCCCGTAGTCGATGGCGAAGCGGGCAAAGAGCTTCAGGTCGATACCGGCTGGGTGGTTTTGTTGTCGCCTGATGACAAGGGCCATCGTCGCCGCTTGCGAGCGTGGATTTTTACGCCGGGTTTCTCGCGCTATCGCTTTGTCTATCCCATCGAACGAGAGACGACAGAAAGTGCAATCGAAGCATGCGAAGCGGCTTGGTCGTTCTATGGCGGAATTTTTCCAGTGCTGATTGTCGACAATACAAAAGCGATCGTGCAGATCGCCGATCCACTGGAGCCTCGGCTCAACGTTACATTTCTAGAATATGCGCAGGCGCGTGGATTTCACATCGATACCGCGCGAGTGCGCCGACCCAAAGACAAGGCACGTGTGGAGCGTAGCGTGCGCGATGTCCGTGATGACTGTTTTGCGGGCGAGGTGCTCCATGATGTAGAGCAAGCTTGTCGGCGAGCACAGACCTGGTGCGCAGATGAATACGGCATGCGACGGCACACCAGAACAGGTCGCATGCCGCGCGAGCATTTCGAAGCAGAAGAGAAAGCGCGACTACTAGCTCTGCCGCAAGAGGCCTACGATGTGCCGATTTGGTGCGAGCCCAAAGTTGCACGCGATCAACATGCCCAAGTGGCGTGCGCCCTGTATTCGCTTCCAAGTAAATTGGTCGGCCAAAAACTGCACGCTCGGGCTGACAAGAACACGGTGCGTTTCTATCACCACAATCAGCTGGTCAAAACGCATCCGCGCAAACCGCGGCGGCAGCGATCGACAGATCCAAATGATTTTCCATCGGAGAAAACGCCATATGCGATGCGAGATATAAACTTCTTGCAGCGCGAAGCAGAAAAACATGGCGCGCATGTCGGTGAGTTTTCGCGCGCGCTTTTGTCGGGACCGCTGCCGTGGACGAGCATGCGTAGTGTGTATGCACTGCTCGGTCTTGCCAAACGGTACGGCAGCGCAGCACTGGACGATGTCTGCGCTCGCGCCCTGCCCGTGCAAATGCTCAGCATCAAACGGCTTGAGCGAATGATCAAACTCAAAACTCCCATCGAGTTACCTCGGCTACCAGCCAACGTGATTCCGATCGGAAAGTTTCTGCGCGCACCATCAGAGTTTTCAATTGAACGAGATCAAGAAGGAGAAAAATCATGACACAGTCTGTAACCGATCCAATCAGCACCGACTTAGTGTCACTGCTCCGTCGACTCAAACTGGGTAAGCTCATCGACACGCTGCCCGAGCGGCTGGCGCTTGCCCGTCAGCAGAAAATCCCCCACCAGGATTTTTTGATGTTGCTGTTTGCTGACGAGGTTTCGCGGCGTGACAGTTTGGCAGTCACCCTGCGAGCGGGCCGCGCTCGTCTCGAGCCCACCATGCAGCTCGAACACTGGGACCCAAGCGCGCAAGTGCGAATCGATCAAGGGCTACTCAACGAGCTCGCCTCTCTCCGCTTCATCGAGGCGCATGCCCACGTTGCCATTGTTGGTCCAGTTGGCGTCGGCAAGACTTTTTTGGCCCACGCTCTCGGCCATGCCGCCACAAGACGCGGCTACTCGGTTTTTGCACACCGTGCAGATCGCATATGGAAGCTCCTCAAGCACGCACGCCTTGACAACAGCTACGAGGCCGAGCTGCGCAAACTACTGCTGGTCGACCTCTTAATCATCGACGATTTTGCTCTCGATGCCATGGACTCAATCGAGAGCCGGGACGCCTACGAGCTCTTGACCGAAAGGCATCGCACTGCCTCGACCATCATTACCTCCAACCGAGGCCCCGATGAGTGGCTGGCTACTTTTGCAGATCCGACACGGGCACAGGCCGCCCTCGATCGCTTCACCAGCAACGCCTATGACTTGGTGATCGAAGGCGAGTCCTACCGCCAAAGGCAAAAACAATCACTCACTCAACAAAGAAAGGCTGGACAACAGAAGCTGAACTCAGGTAACTGAGCCAAAGCAAGCGTGAGGTGACGGGGGGGAATGCTTTTGCAAAAGACGTGGGGATAGGTGCTGCAAACCAACAAAGAACGAACGTATCTTTTCAACCGCGCGGTGGATGCATCGCAGAAAACGGATCCGTACCGAATGTGAAGCCCAAGAACGATCTGTCATCGACCAGCGGGTGAAAATCCGTCTGCGAAACAGGTCAAGACGGCGCGCTGTAACCTCACGGTATCGAGTCTTGCGGGTAGCGACGCCTGAAATTTTCCTGTCGTCCAACCGCAACTGCAACAGAGAAGCTCGAGAAGGTCCGGGGGGCATTGTCGTTTGCGGAAACATGCTAAAATTGGGGCATGGCTCTTCCCCGTCGAGATTTGATGGCGCCCGATACCGATCCAACCGACGAAGAGCTGGCAGAGGTGATGCGCGAGGCGCTTGATCTTGCCATGCAACGTAAGGCAGCCTCGGACAAGTGGATGCGGGAAGAGCTGGACAAGGCGGTCCGCGAGGCGCTCGCCCATGACGAAGAAAAACCCCAACGATGATCGAGCATGAGATTCGTCCGCGATTGCTGATCGTTGCTGGGCCGAACGGCGCCGGGAAGACCACTGTGACCGAGCGCGGTCTGTCGCATGAATGGTTCGGTGGTTGCGAATACATTAATCCCGATTTGATTGCGCGCGACGAATTTGGCGACTGGAATTCTGATGCCGCGATCCGCAGCGCTGCAGAACGTGCGCGCGAGCGACGCCAACTTGCACTCAGCGAGCGGCGCAGCCTGGCGGTTGAAACAGTGTTTTCAGCGCTCGATAAAGTCGATTTCTTGCGAGCTGCTCGACGAGCTGATTTCTTCGTGAGGTTTTTTTTCGTTGGGACGGAGAACCCGTCGATCAATGCGGCACGGGTTGCGCGGCGAGTCATCGAGGGGGGCCACGACGTTCCGATCCCGAAAATCGTCAGCCGATACTTTAAATCGATTGCCAATTGTGCCGCGGTCGCCCGCGAAGTTGACCGGCTCTACCTGTATGACAATTCACGCGATGGCATCGAGCCGCAACTCGTAATGCGAGCGACCGCGGGCCGAATCACGCGTCGGTATGGCCCGGCACCGGAGTGGATGGCGCCGATTTTGAGCCGGCTCGAGGAGAAGTAGTTTGAACCTGTGCCAGAACGCCACCGCGCGGGCGTAATGTGACCAGCGGTTCAACAGGGAGAAATAGACATAACACCCTAAACACCGTATATCGGAACCTGATCGCATATGTTCCCAGCCATTCTACGCAAGCTCGGTGGCGAAATGCGGTTTGTTCGGACTATCCGCTGGATTCACGCCGCGGCGATCGATCGGTGCCAGATTGGCCGATTCCTGGGCGCGACACACCAGAGATGCATCAGGCTGCGGAATCGCGATCTTTTTGGCCAAGCGTCGGACCGGCATTGGCGGCTGCGTCAAGACCATTCTGCTTGGCGGCGCCGCCACGTTGCGCGGGGCCGGCGGCAGTGTAGTTGGTCCCGTAAGTCTGGCCTTGTTGGTCGTAGGCCTTAATGTAGGTCTAAAAGGGGTCTTTGAGCCCCTTGTACTTCTCCTTGCGTGGACGCGCTGCGGGATGGTGCTTACTGGGTTGATGCGTCGGTTTTGGCTCGGGTCGAACGCTCGACTCCGCCGCAGGATGGCTCGGTTTGGCGGCCGGAGCGGATTTGGGTGCAATCTTGGATGCAGCCTTGGGCGCTATTTTGGCTGGCGCGGTGCCCAGATTTCGCTGCCGCACCAGCGCGATCGCCAGCGCGATGGCCACCGTTGCTGCCACCACGGCGAAGGCCAAGCGCAGCGGCTGTACCGATCGCGGCAGCGTCCAGCTGCCCACGCGCTTGCGACGGCCGCTGCCGCGCAGCGCTTCGAGCGCCCGGGCGAAGTCGGCCATGTTGGCAAAGCGATCGGCGGGATTTTTTTCCAGCGCGCGCAAGATGGTCAGCTCGGTCTCTTTGGAAAGTGCAAGATCGGGGCGGCGGGCGCGCGGTGGCTCGGGTGCATCGTAGACCTGACCGCGCAAGGTTTCGGCCGGCTTGGCACCGCGAAACGGCACCTTCCCGGTCACCATTTCGTACAGGATGCAGCCGAGGGCGTAGACGTCGACGCGGTGATCGCTTGGCTCACCGGTGGCCTGTTCGGGAGAAAGATATTCCGGGGTTCCCAGAACCACCCCAGCGACGGTCAGCTTTTTCTGCAAATCCAAGTCTTTGGCGATGCCAAAGTCGACGATTTTTACCGCTTCGGATCCGTCGCCGCGCGGCAGCACAAAAATATTTTCCGGCTTGAGATCGCGGTGCACGATGTTTTTCTGGTGTGCCGCGCTGAGCGCGCGCGCCATTTCGAGCGCGATGCGGACGGCGCGCGACTCCTCGAGCGCACCCTTGGCGAGCAGCCGCGCCAGGGTCGGGCCGTCGAGAAACTCCATAACGAAGTAGGGTGAGCTGTCGTTGAGGCGGCCAAAGTCGGTGATGTCGACGATTCCAGAGTGGCCGATGCGGGAAGCCGCCTTGGCTTCGCGCAAGAAACGCTCTGCCGACACCAGATCGCTTCCCGCCTCTTTGCGCAACACCTTGACCGCCACCCGCTTGTCGATGACGGTGTGGCAGGCACGGTAGACACGGCCCATGCCGCCCTGGCCGAGCAGCGTCTCGACTCGATAGCGACCGTCAATGATGGTGCCAAGCAGTGGGTCAAACACCTGTTTGCTGGTGTAGGGCTCTTCCAGCGGCGCCCCATCGCGCGGACAGAACTTGACCGTGTCGTCATAGCGCGCACTACAGGCGTGACATCGCTTCACCTAGCCAATGCTACCACAAGGCCAGCCGGCGACGGGCGGGCCGCTCGTTCTGTGCTAAAGAGACGGAATGGACTCGGTGTCACAGCTCCAAGCGGTGGTGAAAAAGACCATCGAGAAAGAGGCGCTGCGGCCGCCCAGTGGCGTGCTGCTGGTGGCCTGTTCGGGCGGGCCCGATTCGCGGGTGCTGCTCGATGTACTGATGGAGCTTTCGGCGCCGCTGTCGCTCACGCTGCATGTCGCTGCGGTCGATCACCAGCTGCGTGCCGAGGCGGCTGCCGAGGCCGAACGGGTGGTGGCGGAGGCGGCCGCTCTTGGGCTGCCGGCCGCGGTGCTGACGGTCACGGTTGCCGGCCGCTCGATGGCGGCGGCGCGCGAGGCGCGCTACCGCGCTCTATATCGCCATGCCGACGCGACGGGCTGCGGAGCGGTGGCAGTGGGACACCATGCGGGTGACCAGGCCGAGACGCTGCTCGATCGACTGATTCGCGG
This sequence comes from Myxococcales bacterium, assembly GCA_023248835.1. Classification (GTDB taxonomy): domain Bacteria; phylum Myxococcota_A; class Polyangia; order Palsa-1104; family Palsa-1104; genus JAHFDU01. The sequence continues at coordinate 7,039 of JAHFDU010000212.1, forward strand.
CGCCGGCACCGCTGCGCTGGGTGGGATGGCGCCTCGGCG
>JAHFDU010000213.1 GCA_023248835.1 Myxococcales bacterium
GCGTCAGGATTGATGGTCGCATCCCCGGTCTGCATACCGACCTCAGCAGCGCCAAATTCGGCGCAGAACGCGAAAAACTTTTCGTTGGCCAGCGCTTTGACCGGGCAGGTGTAATAGGCGTTTTTTCCCTCGCACAGCGCTTTGAAAAGTAGTGCACTTGCGACCAGCGACTTGCCCGATCCGGTAGGGGTATTAAGAATGACGTGCTTGCCGGCAACGAGCTCGAGCAGCGCCTCTTCCTGAGCGGGATAGAGCGTCAGGCCGCGCGACTCGGTGTAACCGACAAACGCGGTCAATATCTCGTCGGCAGTTTTTGCGGTTGTTGCAAGATCCCCGAGCGAGGCGATCATCGCTATTTTTTCGATGGAACGTTCTGCAATTGGTTCTTTTCCGCATCGACTGTGCGCGCTTTTTTGGCTGGTCGTGCCCAGCCACCCGCGCCACCGCCACCCGTCGGCTCGTCAGCGAGCGTTGGAGGCGATCGCAATTGCACATCGGCTTGCGCAATCCGCTGTTTCCACATCGGCGCCGATCGATGCGCCGGAAAGCGCAGTAGCAATTCACGGTAGAGCGCCCGCGCCTCCTGCCACTTCCCGTCGGCAAACGCGCGTGACGCCTTTTCGACGAGCTGATTTTCAGAGGGTAGCGGCGGTTGCGCCATCGCTGGCGCCGGCGTGGTCACCGGCGCGCGATCGGCCTTCAAGCCTTCCGACAATCCAAGCTCCTTCAGTTCGTCGACGTCGAGTGCGTGTTTCGAGAGTTCGGCACCGGTCGTGTGCGGAAACTCCAACGGTACGGATTGAGCTATTTTCTTGGTTCTCGAGTCCATATCCGCGAACGAAGCCGGAGACTTCGGCGGATCCGCCCAGTGTTGTGCTTTCTCCTTCTTCCCCCTCTTGCCGTCGGCGAAGTTATCCAGTTTGTCCGCGCCCTCGATATCGCCAACCGTCGTCGGCTGACGCTGTCGCTCAGGCGGCGCTGTTTGCGCTACTTTGGGCGCTTCAGGCTTGGCTGCTGGCACAACCGGCACCGACACTTGCAGTGGTTCTGGCGACGACTCCATCCGAACAAGCGGATGCGGCTTGAGCAGCGTGGTACGCATGACCAACAACAGCAGCGCCAATCCCGCCGTCGACAGCGCGGGCAAGAGCCACGGCAGCGACCACCAGCGCGTCTTGCTCGGCTGTTTTTGAATCTCTGCGCGCAATCGCTGCATCGCCGAAGCCGGTGCGGCTTGATCGAGCATTGGACGCACCAAAGCGCGCGCACGACCGAACACCTCGAGCTCTTTGCGACAGCTGTCACAAGTCGCGACATGCGCATCAAACTCGGCGCGAGCCACATCGGACAGCTCGCCATAAAGGCTATCGACCACCCGCTCTTTTTGCGCGCAGCTCATAGCCGCTTCTCACTTTCGCTCGCCTGCGCCACCACCGGCTCCGCTACAGTCAGCGCATCGCGCAATTTTTCAAGTGCATAACGCATGCGGCTCTTTACCGTCGGTTCACTGGCGCCAACCGCAGCGGCGATTTCTGCAAACGACATGTCGAGCACTTCACGCATCAGAAACACTTCGCGCTGCTCGTCGGGAAGCTGACCAAGCGCCGCCTCAATTTCCGTCGAAGATTCGCGCCGCAAAAGCGCCTCTTCGGCACCGCCATCGTGTGAAGCAATTTTCTCTCCCAGCGGTCGCTCATCGTCGCCACTATTTTCATCGAGTGAGCGCGCCTTGCGCACACTCATCCGTCGCGCCTGATCGGTACACAAGTTGCGCGCGATGGTAAACAGCCAAGTCGAAACCTTGGCGCGCGGCTGCCACTCGTTGGCGTTGCGCAGCACCCGCACGAACACATCTTGCAGCAGATCTTCGGCGGTGGCGTGATCGGCGACAAAGCGGCGGACAAAGTTCCACAGCCGCTTCTCGTAGCGCTGCATGAGCAAGCAAAGCGCCTGGCCCTCGCCTTTTTGGTAAGCGATCAGCAGCGCTTCGTCGCTACGATTCACGAAAAACAACACCCGCATAGCATGGCTCATGAATATACCCGCTCGGCCTGAGCCTGTCGAAAGAGCTCTATCGCCTCCAGCCCGACGGTGGTGGCGCCCACGAGCGCGGAAATGGATTTGCCGTCGCGCGCAGATCCTCGTCGCTGTAATAGTGAGGGTGCCGATCGACGTCGATGCCAAGCGCAAGCAGCCCTTGGCGATCGTTGTAGCGCAGTCCGAGAACCGCCGTCGGGCGCGACGGACGGGCGCGGACAAACTCGACTTGCCTGATCGGCGCATAACGCGCTTCGCCGTATTCGGTTCCCAAACCCGGCCGCTTATGCCTCATCGCATCCGCATGGCGCGGCAGATCGTCGGGGGTCGTGGTGCTGCCAAACGTCCTCGGCGCCGGCGCCGGCTCTGCTGCTCGCCCGTGCTCGGAGCGCCCCAGGCCTCCATAGCCTTCTTCAGACTTGTCCTCGTTCCACTGATCGCGGTAGGTCGGCTGCTCGTAGACGGGTGGTGGCGGTGGCACCACACGTTCCGGAAAAATCGCCACGCCGATGACGCCGACATTGCGCGCAGTGCCGGTCTGCGCAGCGTAAGAATCGGCGACGCTGGAAAAGCGAAACGCTGCGGCTTCCACAGCAGAGGTTCGCCAACCCTCGATGTCAACGCTGCCCCAAGCCGGCACCAGATAGCCGCGCTTGTTTTCAAAATCGCCAGGACGGCCATCGATAACATCGCGGCCATCGACCGAGACCACGGCTTCGATACGGCGTCCCGAACGATTGTGAACGCGAATGGTGTAGCGCTCGCCAAGCTGGCCGAGCGCAAAGGTCTCGCCCTCGTGCCAATAGGTCGACACTGCGCGCCCGTCGACCAGCAGTTCTACTTCGTACGCGGATGTGCGATTGCGCAGCGGATCGCTGAATGCGGGAGAATTGACGGCGCAAGACAAAGTCGCGACCGCAAGGGCAAAAAACGGTTTCATGGCTGCCTCCTGCCCAGGTAAAACGCAGGAGATCTAGAAAAGATCTACTGTCTGATTACGGTCGCTCCCACAAACGCCGTACCTCAGCCAACTCTGCATCACTGGGAATGCGCCTTCCGTCAAAACGCCCAAGCAAGCACCCTGAATCCCGCGCTCCCGGCACTTCACTGTCGATAGCGGTTTCGAGAAGAACTGTAATCTGCGCCGACAGCGAGCGCCGTTCACGCCGAGCCCGAGTCTCAAGTTTGCGTTTCAGGGCAATCGGAATTCGAACCGTGATGACCGCTTCTTTTCGCATGTCATCATTTTGCATCAAAATACATACAAATCAATACTGCAAACTATTTCCTGCAGAGTGTCGCGCCGCCCTCGACGGTGACGGTGCCATCCGATTTACACGCGCGCAGGCTCAATTCGACGGTTTGGGCCACTTGATCGACCGCCACGACTTCGGCATCGCAGCGGATGACATCGCCGGGAAACGTCACCGCGCGAAAGCGACTGTGCAGGCGTTTTATCTCGGCGCCTCGTTCCACAAATTGCCCCAGTAGTTCGCCAAAAAATCCCAGGGTCAGCATGCCGTGCGCGATTACCGACGGAAAGCCGCCGGCTTTGGCAAACGGCTCGTCGTAGTGGATGCGGTTGAAATCGCCCGACGCGCCGGCGTAACGCACCAACTGCTCGGTGGTGATCGGCGACTTCTCTAGCGAAAGATGCTGTCCGACGGTGAGCTTATCGTAGCCGCTCACGCCCGACGCTCCGCTCGCCCTGAGCCTGTCGAAGGGCAGACTTCGATTGTTTTCGCCCTTCGACTGCGCTGCGCTTCGCTCAGGGTGCCCGGACAGGCGGGAAGCGTGACCGCGTACAGCTTATCAAGCGTCATCGACGCACCATCACGGTTGAACGAGCAACGTAAACCGGCGCGCCTTTCTCATCGCAAGCGCCAGTTTCGACCACCAACCGATCCATCACGCCGGAACGACCCGCTTTGACGTCCGCGACGACGATCTTGGCCTGCACCGTCAACCGATCGCCGACAAAAATCGGCCGCGCGAACACAAACTCCTGCTCAGCATGTAGAACTTTTCGAAAATCGATGTCGAGCCCTTGGCGCGGATCGGGCGGCCGCAGCGCCGTGGCAAAAGTCGGCGGCGCTGGAATTCGCTCAAAGCCCGCCGCCCGCGCAGCCGGTTCATCAACATAGATTGGATTGGTGTCGCCGATGGCTTCGACGAAGCGGCGTACATGGCCGCGCTCCACCTCGAGCACCAACGGCGGCGCAGTGCGTCCGATGTGCTCACGATAGCGCGACAGCTCACTCATGCGCCGAGAGGCTATCATTTTCTGGCGGCGAAAACCGCAACCGCCGACGGGCTACTTGTGGTACACGCGGTTACCATGAAACGCACCTTTACCACCCTGTTTTTTTTCGCCTGTTCACACGCACCCGCTCCGACTTCCCAGGACGGTGCGACGGCTTTTGATGCCGCATTCGCCAACGAAGATGGCGGCGCCAGGGACGCCGAGTCAGCAACCGACGCGGGTGCCGACAGCAGCTCGACGCCACTGATTCGTATTCATTATCCGGCAGCAACGCATACGATTTCACTCCGCGGGTCCGGCGCGCCCTGGAATTGGCAGACCGGCGTGACCTGCATCGCAACCGCAGCCGATACATTTTCCTGCGATGCGTCCAAAATCTCAGCGCGCGTAGAGTGGAAACCGCTGCTCGACGACAAGACTTGGGCGCTCGGACCCAACTATCACGTTTCTGCAGGGCAATCGATCGACATCTATCCGCATTTTTCGTCGACCAATGGACAGGTCAAGCAGTTGATCGCGCCTTTTCATTCAAGCGTGCTGAAAAACGACCGCACCGTCTGGGCATATCTGCCGGCCAGTTACGACGAGAATCCGACCGCTCATTATTCCGTTGTCTATATGCACGACGGACAAAACCTCTTCGATCCGCAGGCTCCTTGGGGCGGCTGGCACGTCAACGACTCTCTCGACAAGATGGCAAACGTGGGCCTTTGCAGCGACGGCAAACAGTGCAATGCCGACAGCGACTGCAGCGCGGGCGAATGCGGCGCGCCGCCAGAGGTGATCGTGGTTGCTCCCGAAAACGCAGGCGCGCAACGGCTGTATGAATACACGCCAACGCAAGACGCCAATGACGGCCAATCGGGTGGCGGCGCGCGCTACTTGCAAATGCTGGCGCAGGAGCTCAAACCGGCGATCGATCATATGTTGCGCACCCAGCCGGAGCGCGAATCGACCGCGATCATGGGATCGTCGCTCGGCGGATTGATCTCGATCTACGGCAGCTTGCTTGATCCCGACGTATTCGGGCGCGTCGGCGCACTCTCGCCGTCGACGTGGTGGGACAACCGGGTTGTCGTCGGCGCAGTGGCTGCGAGCCAGGGGAAACTACTGCCATTGCGCGTCTACCTCGACAGCGGCGACGCCAGCCAGTCAGACGGTTTTGTCGACACCCAAACGCTCGATCAAACATACCTATCGATCGGATTTGTCGAGGGCAGCGATTTGCACTACCTCGTGCAGCCGGGCGGCAAGCACCGCGAAGACTATTGGGCAGCGCGGTTTCCAGGAGCGATTGCCTTCCTGTTTGGCCTGCGCTGAATCCACTTATTCTCGACTCCAGAGTTTTCCTGGGCTACCTTTCGATTGGAGGCATGAAATGACGAAAGTGCTGTGGGCGATTCTAATCAGCGTCGGGATCGGCGGCTGTTCCGATGAACGAAAAGTCAGCTCTGTCGAGCCACCCACCGGATCCTTCGCCGGTGGCGAAGAGATCACCATCAAGGGCGCCAATTTTCCGACCGGACGCGGGGTAGCGGTACGCGTCGGCAAGCGCGACGCTACCAACATCGTGGTGGAATCAGACGAGAAAATTCGCGTCACCACTCCCGCCGGCGATCGCAACACCAGCGCCGACGTCAGTCTAGTATTCGACGACGGCAAAGCGTTCATGCTCAAAGGGGCATTCCGTTATATCGATCCTGCACAAAATCGGGCCACCTGGAGCAAAGCGCTCGATCAGGTCGGCGGCGCCAAGCCCAAAAAATAGTCCTATCCCAAGGTGAGGCGGAACAGCTGCTGCCCCATCAGCACAAACGCACCCGTCGACACCACCCGCGCCTGCCGCAACTTCAAGAAGGTCCCGTTCGAACTATTGAGGTCAGTCAGACGGACGTGGCCCTCGCTAAAAGAAAGTCGCGCGTGCGTAGCGGAGACATAGCCGTCCTCCGGAAATTGCATGTCACCGTGCTCGCGCCCGAGTAGCACAGCGTCGCCGTAGAGCGGAAATGCGCTGCCATCGAGGGTGGGTGCGATCACCACGCCGAGCCGCCCCCAATATCCGGGGTTCGGCGATCCCAGCACTTCGGTGCCGTCGACGTTGCGTTCGATCTTGTGAATGGTTTCAAAGCGCAAGAGCTCTTGTCCGATGCGAAAAATGTCGCCGTCGGAAAGCTCCTCTTCTTGCGTAATCTTGATGAACACCCCGTTTAAGCTATTGAGATCGCGCACGGTGGCGCTGGTTTTTTCGATGGTGATCTCGGCGTGTTCAGGAGACAAATAGGCGTCGCTGTCGAACGGCGTTCCGGTGGATCGGCCGATGACATTGCGCCCCGTCACCAGCGAAAACGTCGCGCCTTCGCTGCCGTCAGCGCGAATCAGCGTCATCTTGCCTGCCGAATGCGGAGCCGGCGCTGCCGCCTTCGCTTCGAGCTTGCTGCCGCACTGGCCACAGAAAGAAAATTCGGCCGGCGAAACATGACCGCACGAGGCGCAGACCCGAGTGCTGCCGGAGGGAGACACCCCAGCCGTCGTCGCCACCTGAGAAGCGTTCCACTCGTCGATCCCAGCGACGTCGGGGGCTTTGTCCTGCTCGTCAATCGCGGCGCTCAGAAGATCGGCCAGTTTGTGTTGCTCGGTGGTCTCGCCGCGTTCGTTGAGCGCGCTCTTAGGCGCTGCCTCACGCAAAGTAGCGTCCGTAAGCGGCACAGTCATCACCTGCGTCGGCTGCAACTCCCC
>JAHFDU010000214.1 GCA_023248835.1 Myxococcales bacterium
CGCCAACGAATCGCCTTTTGCTGAGAGCGGACTCAATCGCTACCCCGAGCCGCAGCCCCGCGCGCTGGTGGAGCGCCTGTGTGAACTTTATGGTGTGCGCTCGCAACAACTGCTGATCGGACGTGGTTCGGACGAGGCGATTGATCTGTTGGTGCGCACGTTCTGCCGAGCCGGGCAGGACAATATTCTGATTTGTCCACCGACCTATGGAGTGTATGAAATTTCGGCGCAGATCCAGGGTGCTGGAATCAAGCGGATACCGCTGCTCTTAAACGGCCAAGTGCGCCTCGACCACGACGGAATTGCGAGTGCGCTCGGTGAAGTCGGTGCGAACATCAAGATGGTTTTTCTTTGCTCGCCCAACAACCCGACCGGCACTGCTTTTTCGGCAGAGGAGTTGGCGCGGGTGTGCGCGGTGGCGAGCGGCAGAGCGCTGGTGGTGGTCGACGAAGCCTACGTTGAGTTCAGCGACGTTCCGAGCCTGTCTGAGAGCGGGGCGCTCGCGCAATTTGAAAACTTGGTGCTGTTGCGAACCCTTTCCAAAGCCTGGGCGCTGGCGGGCGCGCGTTGCGGCGTCGCGATTGGAGCTCCGTCTTTGATCGCGCTTTTACACAAGGTGCGCGCGCCCTATCCGCTGTCCAAACCGGCGGTCGATGCAGTGCTGGCAGTGACCGACCGCGACGGGCGCGAAAAACTCGACCGCGACGTGACTGTGATTCGATCGAGCCGGCAGCGTTTGAGCGCGCGATTGGCAGGCCTTGCCGACGTCGAGCAGATTTTCGAGTCGAGTGCGAATTTCTTGTTGGTGCGTTTCCGCGACGCGGCAGGGGTGATGAGGCGCACGCGCGCGGCGGGCCTCGTTGTGCGCGATCGATCAACCGAAAACGGGCTACAGAACTGCATTCGCATCACCGTCGGTGCAGACGGCGAAAATGAGGCATTGTTGAAGGTGCTCCGTGGCCAGTAAGAAAATTCTTTTTGTTGATCGAGACGGAACACTGATCGCGGAGCCGTCCGATTTCCAGATCGACGCGGTGGAGAAATTTGCGCTGCTGCCGCAAGTGATCGCATCGCTGTCGCGCCTGCATGACGCCGGCTACCGCTTCGTCATGGTCAGCAATCAGGACGGACTTGGAACCGCTCGCTATCCGCTGGCGGCGTTTGAACAGATTCAACAGCTGCTGCTTGGAATTCTGACCTCTCAGGGAATTGGTTTCGACGAGATTCTGATCTGTCCCCATCTACAGAGTGAAGATTGCCGATGTCGCAAGCCGCGCGTCGGCCTGGTACAGAAATATCTCGCCGATCCAGATTGGGATCGCACGCGATCGGCGGTCATCGGTGATCGCACGACCGACATCGAGCTTGGGCGCAACATGGGCATACAGGGAATTCAGATTTCGCAGGACTTCGGCTGGAAGCAGATTGCCGATGATTTGCTGACGCGTCCGCGCACCGGATCTTGCACGAGAAAGACTCGCGAAACCGAGATTCGGGCCGAGGTCAATCTCGATGGAACGGGTAATGCCAAAATCCATACCGGCATTGGCTTTTTCGATCACATGCTCGAGCAGATCGCGCGGCACGGCGGCATCGACTTGGTGTTGCAGGTGGAAGGCGATTTACACATCGATGATCACCACACCATCGAAGACACAGCATTGGCACTGGGCGCCGCGCCGCGCCAGGCGCTCGGTGACAAATGCGGCATCGAGCGGTTTGGCTTCGTGCTGCCGATGGACGATGCGTCGGCGCGCGTAGCGATTGATCTGTCGGGACGCGCCTACTGTCTGTTTGAAGGAACCTTTGATCGTGAGTCGGTGGGGGGGCTGGCGACCGAAATGGTGCCTCATTTTTTTCGCAGCCTGGCCGATGGCGTGCAGGCCAATATTCATATTCACGTCGATGGTCAAAACACCCACCACCGCATCGAGTCTGCTTTCAAAGCAGTGGGCCGAAGTTTGCGGATGGCGATTGCTGCGACCGGAAAATCCGGCGTCGCCTCCACCAAAGGTGTTTTGTGATCGCGATTGTCGATTCGGGCGGCGCCAATTTGTCGTCGGTGCTGTTTGCCTTCGAACGACTGGGTATTCCGGCGCAGCTCTCAAGCGATCCGGATACCATCGCATCGAGTGCGAAAGTGCTCCTGCCGGGCGTCGGCGCCGCCGCGGCCGCGATGGACACGCTCAAGCGGAATGAGCTTAGTGCCTGTTTGCGCCAGCTCAAGCAGCCGGTGCTTGGCATCTGCTTGGGCATGCAGCTTCTCTATGACCGCTCCGAAGAGGGCGATGCGCTCTGTTTGGGAATCATTCCCGGCGTGGTCGCGCGCTTGAACGCAAGTCCGGGGCGGTCGATTCCGCACATGGGGTGGAATCGGGTGACGCCGCGGCGTGATTGCGCACTTCTCGACGGCGAAGAGTTTTTCTATTTTGTCCATTCCTACGCTGCTCCAATGGGTGCTGCGGTGTGCGCCGTCGCTGAGCACGGCGTTGAGATTCCGGCCGTGGTGCAAAGAGAAAATTGGTTTGGCGCCCAGTTTCATCCCGAGCGCTCGGCGGCAGCAGGACAGCGATTTCTAAAAAGGTTTGTCGAGTTGTGATGCCATCGAGATCTGTCACTTTCGTGGGCGTGGGCGTGGGCGTGAAACGAAAATCCGCATTCTCTACCAACGGTGGCGCGGGATTTACTTGGCAAAATAAGAACGCGTCGCGGCATCTGCAAAACGCCGCAGCGGTATTCCCGACAGTATCCGGCTGCTTTCCGTCGCTGATTCGCCCACGCCTACGCCCACGCCCACGGCAGAACTGGCGGACGCTTGTTGTGATGCCATGGTGATCTACCCGGCGATCGATCTGTTAGACGGCTCCTGCGTGCGTCTCAAGCAAGGCGTTTTCACTGATCGAAAAGTCTACAGCGACGATCCGATCGGCATGTTGCGGAATTTTGAGGAAGCAGGCGCAACCCATGTCCACATCGTAGATCTAAGCGGCGCCAAAGATCCGACGCGCCACCAACGACCGTTGATTTCCAAGTTGGTCGCCGCCACGAAGTTGCGTATTCAGGTCGGTGGCGGACTGCGTGATTTGGAGTCGGCTCACGAGTTATTACGGGCGGGCGCCGACCGAGTCGTGATCGGCAGCGCCGCGATCTCGAATCCTGATCTGGTGATGCGCCTGCTTGCGGAAGTCGGGGGTGGGCGCGTCACCTTGGCGCTCGATGTTCGACTGGACCAAAGCGGCGTGGCGCAGGTGGCGACGCACGGCTGGCAAGAGCAGAGCGGAATGCAGATCGCCGAAGCATTGGTGCCGTTTTCGCGAGCCGGGCTTGAGCGGGTGCTGTGCACTGACATCGGACGCGACGGCATGATGCAGGGGCCCAACTTGGCGCTGTACCAGAGTCTGAGCGCAGATTTTCCCGGGCTCGAATTTCAAGCCTCCGGTGGAGTGGGCACGCTCGACCATCTGCTGGCGCTGCGCGACGGAGGCGTTCGCTCCGTCGTGGTTGGCAAAGCGCTGTACGAAGGTGCGATCGATCTGAAAGAGGCACTTCAGCGATGTTGACCAAACGAATCATCGCCTGTCTCGATGTCAAAGATGGGGTGGTGGTCAAAGGTACTCGGTTTGCGGGTCACCAAGTGGTGGGCGAGATCTTGGAACTGGCGCAGCGTTATCGTGACCAGGGCGTCGACGAATTGATTTTCTATGACATCACCGCCAGTCCTGACGGGAGACGGGTGTCAAAAAAATGGGTCGAGAATGTTGCGCGCGTGATCGATGTTCCTTTCTGCGTCGCCGGCGGGATTCGATCGGTTGGCGACGCCAAAGAGATTCTGCATTCGGGTGCCGACAAGATATCGATCAATTCCCCGGCGCTGGAAAATCCTGGACTCATTTCGGAGTTGGCCGCGGTGTTTGGCAATCAGTGCGTCGTGGTTGGAGTCGACAGCAAACGGCAGAACGACGACTTTGCCGTCTATCGCAACACCGGCAGTGAATCGAAAATACAGGAGTCCGGGCGTCGCACGCTCGAGTGGATTGCCGAAGCCGAGCGACTCGGCGCCGGCGAAATCGTGCTCAACTGCATGAACCAAGACGGCACTGGCTCGGGCTATGACGTCGAACAGCTGGCGCAGGCGCGGGCGCAATTGACCATCCCATTAATTGCTTCGGGTGGCGCTCGCAAGGTTGACCATTTCGAACGTGTTTTTCGTGACGCCGGCGTCGACGGGGCGCTGGCCGCAGGTGCGTTTCATCGCGGCGAGTTAACCATTCCCGATCTAAAAGTCGAACTGCGCAAGCGTGGCCTTGAGGTGAGACTGTGAAAATCAACTTTGAAAAAGCAAACGGTCTAGTGCCGGCGATCATTCAGAACGCCGACACGGGTAGCGTGCTGATGCTCGGCTACATGAACGAAGAGTCGCTCGTGAGCACGCAATCGAGTGGTCGGGTAACTTTTTTTTCTCGCTCGCGCCAGTCGCTGTGGACCAAAGGCGAAACCTCAGGAAACTTTTTGAGCGTCGTCGAAATTCTGCCCGACTGCGACAGCGATGCGCTGCTGATACGCGTGCGTCCCGAGGGCGCAACCTGCCATCGCGGCACCGACACGTGCTTCGAAGACGAACTTGGATTCTTACACGAACTCGAATCGATCATCGAAGATCGATTCACCAAGCAGCCGGAAGGATCGTATGTGGCCGGTCTCGTCAAGGCCGGCCTCGATCGCATCGCCCAAAAAGTAGGGGAGGAGGCGATTGAAACGGTGATTGCGGCCAAAAACATCGAGACTGACAAGTTCAATGAAGAGGCAGCCGATTTGGTTTTTCACCTGATGGTCCTTCTCCGCCAGCGCGGCTCGTCACTCGGCAAAGTGTGCGGGGTGTTGCGCGAACGCCATCGGATGTGATTGCAGCACGCAGGGTCGAGGGAGAGGGAAAATCCGAAAATCCAATGCCAAAAAACGCGCCGTTTATTTATGGAGTGCGTCGATGATCGGCGCGGGCAGAAGATGCTGTTCGTAGCGGTGGACGACGAACTTGACTCCAGGCTGGATGTAGCCCTTGCGCATCATGTCATCGCGCTGGCTCGGTTGGATATGAATGCAGCCGTGGCTAGAGGTCAGCACCAGGTCTTTGCCGAGCATCGCCGCCTGTTCGGCGAACGGAGTGGTATGGAGGTAAAGGGCGGTCCGCCCCTGTGGCGCCGTCAGGTTCCAGGCGCTCTCACCAAAATCGTTGAGCAGCCAAGGCCACGATTGTGCCGGTTCGCTGGCCAAAAAAGGAGCGTTCGGAACGCGCCTGCCGTCCTCAACCATTCCCTCCCGCTTGCTCTGCAGCTCTTGGTGGTGCTGTCGATTTTTCTCGAATGCCAGCTTTTCCATCGGGATTTTGACTCTGGCATGCGGCCCGGTAGCGATGGTCCAAAGTCCCGGCGTCTCTTCAAACTCCCATTCACTATCGCTGCGTAGACGAGTTCGCCTTCCCCAAGAGATCTGACTGGTGCTCCAGCTGGCAGTTGTGTGCGACTCTTGCTTGCCGAGATGAAACTCGCCGGGTGCAGTGGGCGTCGCGGCGTGGCCGCCACTGTCTTTGAAGCTCACCGATGGACCTCCGCGAGCCTCCATCGCAGCGACGATGTGGCCATGGACGCGAACGTAGATGCGGCCGCTGCCGGTTGGAAGTAGATGGTCTTTTTCTAGTTCGCTCAAAGACTGATTTTTCCCGAACGCCCGTTGGCGCAGGTTCCACGCCTTCAGATCCTCCAGTTCGCCGGGGTAAAATTCGAGCGTCACATCGGTTGGCTTGAGGTTTTCGGCGGTGGTCAGGGTGACCGGCCTTGCCCTTCCAGGCGGCGCGGTATGGGTCAGTACCGCCATCGTTCGGTCGCCAAGTTTCCCGTCGGCGGCAAGTCCGGCGAGTCCCTGCAGATTAGCGATTTTGATGACATCGGCGGCGGTGAATTCACCTTTGACGTTATCGCTGTTAAATAACCGCTTGATTTGACTTGCAAATTCTCCTTGCCAGCTGCGGTTGTTGTAAGCGATCGCTTGCTCGATTTGGCGGTCGTCAAGGTGGTGGTCGAACTTCGGGTCGGCGGGCAGATTTGAAAGATTGGTATATCGAGCGACGCATCGCGTGTCCGGTCTTCGCGCCGTTTTGAGACGTGCTTGCAGCAATTCGCGTTGACTCTCATGGGCTTGAGTGTGGGCGCGGTTTTCGTGAGCAGATTCTGGCTGCAGCAGGTCTCTGGCCATTTGGCATTACCACGGCGAATCAAGCGCCTATTACATATTATCGGTAGGAAAGGCCTGAAAGTTGCTGGTTTTCAACGCTTTAAGCAAAAGGGAGCAAAAGGGGGTAGGGGGACGGATCTTGATATCTTGATTGTGGCCCAGTTCAACCGTCAGGTCGGGGTTCATGAGTTCGGACCGTGTTGCTGCAACCCAAGAGCAGCTTGAATCGCGCTAGCCTTTGGTTCTTGCAGGCCGTAGTTTGCTCTTTTTCAGCTAGTTACTCTTTTCGCATATAATGCTATATTTCGCATATAATGCTATATTGAGAAAAGTGAAAGCGCCACTGAGCGCACCAGTCGCAAAGCGGCGAATTTTGGAAATTCTGAGGTCAGGTGAGGTTCGATTTACTAAGCATGCGCTCACGGAAATGGCCAACGATGAACTCAGCGAGATGGATTGTGCCAGAGCGCTGCGCGGCGGTGCTGTCAGTCCAGGGGAATTTGAGAATGGATCTTGGCGATATCGGGTGCGAGCTGTACGAACCGTCGTGGTTATCGCGTTTCGATCGGAAACTCAACTCATCGTGGTGCTGACCGCCAATCACTTCGATGAACGAAAACCTGGATCTTATGGTCAGGTCGCCCTCAGCAACAGCTAGGGTAGTGGGCGAGCCCGGGTGGCCACGGGAGATCGCTCTCCCGTGGCTCCCACAGATCCGGACGTGCGGATTTCCCGCATCCGGCTCGTCGAGTCACAGTTTCGCTGCGCGTGGACCTATCAGCGGTGGACGCGG
>JAHFDU010000215.1 GCA_023248835.1 Myxococcales bacterium
GCTGCCGGAAAAAATCGCGTGCAAATCACTCGACCAGCAGTCTATTCCCAGCAAACATTCATGCTCGACATCGGCGCTGCTTGGAACGAACGCCGATGAAGAGGGATCGTACTCAAAAGCGCGCGCGCCCTCGTCGTCGCGCAAACGGAAGGCGAATCGAGCGCGGCGATTGCCGAGATTCTCGCCATCGATCGAATGCAGCCCACGAAACAGATGGCGTCCGTAGAGGAAGCAGGCAAATTGTTGCAGCTCCTTCTCGAGCTCCCGCCACTGCATTGCCGCGAGCGCGCGCCGCTTGGTCGCCGGCGAACATTCATGCAGCACGCTGGCATGATCGCATGATTCACTTGCATGTTCGGGCCATTCGCTTCGATCTTTACAGCGAAGAAATGGCGCAGACTCTTCACATCTACTGAGTTCGTGCTTTTGCATCACCAGCGTCTGGCCCGGCGCAGCGACGAGAAAGCGATGTCTTGGAAAACTCGCACGTGCCACCGTCATCACACGCTCCGAGTCCAAAAACGCATGGCGGTTCATCCAAGCGCGATCGCCGTCAAAAGAAAAACCACCGCCACAGAGCGTCGAGGCCACCGGCGGGCGACCCGCTTTGGTCAGCGCTCGATGGCGATCGAGTATGGAATTCGCTAGCGTTTGGCCAAGCTCGTCCTCGCTTTGCGGTTTTCCTTGTCGCCAGAGAAAATCGATCTGCACGCTGTTGTTGGTGTAGGCAAAAATGCCTCCCTGCTTTTGCAAAACACGCAGAGGCAGCTCGAGGCCCGCATGCATTTCCACATCGACGGCGGAAAAGAAACTGCCGTCGGCATGCCGCACCAAAAACGGCAGCACATCCCACTCGTCCGCATTGCCCTTGCCAAAATGATTGGGGCCGAACGCGATCAGTTCGAGATCGCCCACTCGCAACAGCGTCGACGGCTCGAGCAGGACCAATCGAAAACCCATCTCCTCGATAATACGACGCGCTGCCACCGACGACCGCGCTGACAACACAACCGGGATCTTGCGCGACATTCGGTTGAGCGTCGGCAGGTTGAAATGGTCTTCGTGCTCATGAGTGATAAACACCGCGTCGAGCACAGGAAACTCCGTAAGCGAAAATTCACGCGGCGGATAGACGCGTCCGATCGAGCCGAGATGGCCAAACTCTTCGGTCAGAAGCGGATCGACGGCGAGATGAGCCGAGTCAGACGAAAACAGCCAACCCTGATGACCCAAAAATGTGGTGCGAAACATGGCGCGCACTATACACTCTAGCGATGGGCCCGACGAACCCGCAGCGCACCAAAAAACCGGCGACGTACGCCGACATTGAAGAGCAACTGTCTCAACAATTGCCCGCGCTGACGAGCGCTCACGCACCCGGCCGGATGGCCTCGAAACCTTCCCGCTCGGCGGCGGCGAGCAGCGCGCGATCGAGCGCGACAAAACCTTGTCGTTTCGGGCGACCATCGACTGCTACCAGGGCCGCACCGAGCTGTAACGCGTCGGCGGCAGTAAGCGGCGCACGCCTGAGTAAAATCTCGGCGCGTTTTCGTACCAGTGCCACCGCATCGATCTCCTGCCAATAGGTGGCCGTCACATCCAAGCGATGCAGGCTCTTGTCGAGCGCTGCTCCGGTGAGCAATCCCTGCCGAGCACAGCGACAGAGCACCGAAGTAAGCTCGGTGCGGGTAAACAGCCACACGATCGCTTTTGTATCGGCACGCAAGAGCGCGCGGCAGGACGCACTCTCGGCCTCTTCCGTCAACAGCGGGGCCAGGGCAGAGCTGTCCCAGAATTTCATCGTCCCTGGCGCCGTTCGCTGACAATCGCCTGCGACAGCGAGATCGCACCAGCAAGTCGCGGGCCTGGCCGCCATAGTTCTTTGGGCAAGGGGCCATGCTTTCCCTTCCGCACCACGCCACGCCTGAGCATCGACGCCAAGAGACCCGCCTCGTCCTCCTCTAGCTCAACCGAGAGGCCGCCGATCGGAACAATGTCAGCGACCGGCGTGTCGCGATCATAGATCCGCACCCGCCCACCGCGACGAACGTATTGTATGTAGCGAGAAAGGTTGTTCTTGGCCTCGCCGATCTTTGTTTTTTTTGGTTTTTGGGTTTTGGGGGTTCTTTGGGTTTTGGGCAATGTTTTAAGTTGGCTAAGTTGCGACTTCATATACATAATTTAGCTAAGTTCTCTCGTAAAAGCAAGCCATCTTTAACTGATTTGGCGTAACAATTCCTTGGTAATATTTTTTTGGTGTGCTTCCAGCGTGCCGCCGCCGATTTCGAGCAGCTTGGCATCGCGAAAAAAACGCTCGACTTTGTATTCGCTGCAGTACCCCCAGCCACCAAGCACCTGCATGGCGTGGTCGGCGACCATTTTTCCCACCGGCGCAGCGAACAATTTCGCCGCGTCACTGCCGAGGCGATTGCGCGACTCGTGGCTGACCCCGCGGGCGACGCTGTAAATGAGCGCGCGGGCGGCCTCGGTCATGGCATAGCTCTCGGCGATGTAACGCTGAATCTGACCATGCTCCGCCAGTGACTTGCCAAACGACATACGCGTCGCTGCGTATTTGCTCATGATTTCAACGCAGCGATCGGCGATGCCGAGGCTCATCGCCGCCAGCGTGATGCGCTCGACTTCGAGGTTGCGCATCATGTTTTGCACGCCGCCGCCCTCTTTGCCGAGCAGATTTTCGGCGGGCACGACGCAGTCGTCGAAGATGACTTCGCTCATCGTGCTTGAGCGCATCCCCATCTTGTGCGTCTTCTTGTCGGTCGAAAAGCCAGCAAAGCTGCGCTCGACGACAAACGCGGTGACTCGCTCGTCCACTTTGGCATAAACCAGGAACACGTTGGCGTCGGGCGCATTGGTGATGAGCGCCTTGCGCCCCTTGAGGATGTACCGATTGCCATCGCGACGAGCAAACGTTTTCATCCCGAGCACGTCGGTTCCCGCGCCGGGCTCGGTCATTCCCATCGCACCGACCCACTCGCCGGAAATCACCTTACTCAAATAGCGCCGTCGCTGCTCCTCGGTCGAGTTGTGAAAAAAATTGTTCACAAAAAGCATCGAGTGCGCAAGGTAAGCGAGGGTAAATCCGACGTCACTCTTGGCCAGCTCGTGGTGAACAATCACCGCCGCGACGGTATCCATGCCAGCGCCGCCCTGCGCCTCGGGAATGGTGATACCGAGCAGGCCCAATTCGCCGCATTTTTGCAAGAGCCCGCGATTGAGCGTCGCCGACTCGTCGTACTCGGCCGCCTGTGGCTCGACCGCGTCGCGCACCAAATCGCGCACCGTCTGACGCAAGAGTTTGTGTTCCGGAGTTGGGTTCTCTAGATCAAAAGCATCCATGCGCACACGATAACGATCAAACGGATGATCGAGCAAGAAATAGCTATTTCTTGCGCCTATTCTCCCAGGTACCTATCATGAAAATACAACGATACGCCATCGAGCGCCGTGGTACTTGCCTCCCACTTCGCGAACGTCTTGGCCGCGGTGTGCAAAATCTCGACAAACCTGAATCTGCCGTCGCCCGCTTCTCCTGACCACCAGTTGAAAGATGCCGGCGTCGGCAAAAACCGTTGGCCATACACGCCCATTCCGTCGGCCCCAAACCCCTTCCCTTTTGAGGACAAGTCGCACAAATCAAACATTTTCCGCAGCCTGTCGCTAGCCTCTAATTCCAATTCTATGGTTTCGATCGCCAAAGCCGGCTCGACAAAATCGATCGGGTCGGAAGAGGATTCACCTCGACGAACACACAGATGTCTCCAGCAAGAGCGAGACAGAGAATGGACTCTAAGCGCCGAGGTGTTCTTGTCACTTGCGATTGAAACAGCACACTCCGCGTGAAAAGAGGGCACAAATAAGCATCCAACCGCCCAAACAGCACCCTCAGTTTCCGCCGAGGGCCACGCTAATTTCTGTCGGACGACGAGATCGTATTCCGCAAGGATTTCCACGTTGCCCCAGCCTGTCAATTGCTCAGCATTCTATCCCAGGCTAGATTCTTTCGACAACCGCCGCGGCGCCCATGCCGCCACCGATGCACATCGAAACCACGCCGTAGCGTCCGTTGCGACGGGCGAGCTCCTTGAGCACCGTGATCACCAGACGCGTGCCGGAGACGCCGAGTGGGTGGCCAAGCGAGATGGCGCCGCCATTGACATTGAGTTTCTCGTCGGGAATTTTCAGTTCACGCACGCAGTACAGAATCTGCGCCGCAAACGCTTCGTTGAGCTCAAAAAGATCAATTTGATCGATCTTGAGACCCGCCTGCTTCAGCACTTTCCGTACGGCCGGAACCGGGCCAATGCCCATGATGTCGGGTGGAACTCCAGCGACGGCAAAATGGCGAAACCAGCCGAGCGGTTTTTTGCCGAGCGACTTGGCGCGCGCATCCGATGTCAGCACCACGGCCGCAGCGCCGTCGGTGAGCGGCGAACTGTTGCCAGCGGTCACCGACCCTTTGGGATCGAACACCGGTTTGAGCGTCGACAATTTTTCTAAGGTGGTGTCGCCACGCGGCCCTTCGTCGCGCGAAACTGTGACTTCAGAAATCTTGCCGTTTTGATCAAAAACGCGGGTTTTGACCGCCACCACCTCTTCATCAAATTTGCGCGATTCTATAGCGGCCACCGCACGCTGGTGCGACCTCAGTGCAAACGCGTCTTGATCGGCGCGCGAAATCGAAAATCGCTTGGCGATATTTTCCGCGGTGACGCCCATCGGCGTAAAAACGTCGGGACGGCTCTCCACCACCGCCGGATTGAACGAGACTTTGTTGCCGCCCATCGGAATCATCGACATGGTCTCAAGTCCACCAGCGACGCCGACCTCCATTGCTCCAGTGGCAATGCGATCAGCGACAATCGATATCGACTGCACGCCCGAGGAGCAAAAACGATTGACCGTCATCGCCGCGGTTTCATTCGGCAGGCCTGCCGCGATCGCAGCCACCCGCGCCACGTTCATGCCCTGCTCGGCTTCCGGCATGGCGCAACCCATCACCACATCTTCCACCTCTTCTGGCTTTACGCCCGACCGCGCCAGCGCCTCACGAATCGCCACCGCGCCCATATCGTCCGGACGCGTGTCCTTGAGGCCACCTTTGAGCGCTCTGCCAAACGGAGTTCTGACGCCTTCGATGATCGCTACGTCTCGCATTGGATTCTCCTTGGTCGGTATCAGTCGACACAGCCGACAGCCGACAGCCAACAGCCGACAGTTTCGGATTCGGATTGGGATTCGGATTTGGGTTCGGATTTGGATTGGGATTCGGATCTGGATTCGGATTCGGATTGGGATTCGGATTTGGGTTCGGATTTGGATTGGGATTCGGATCTGGATTCGGAAACAGAAAAAAACGAGAGTATCGATCCAGCCAACAACAGTCTCATCGCGCGGCAGCGCGATTCATTGGCTGTCGGCTGTCGGCTGTGAGCTGTCAACTCTCTCTCCATCAGTTCCGCAAAGGTTTGTTGTTCATCAACATGTACTGCATACGCTCCTGAGTTTTTGTTTCGCCACAGAGCGACAAGAATGCTTCGCGTTCGAGATCGAGCACGTGCTGTTCGCCGACGCGCACCGACTGCACGGTGCGACCACCACACAAGATCCAGGCGAGCTTGGATCCGACAATGACGTCGTGCGCAGAGATCTGGTTTGCCACATGCATCATCTGCAGCGTCGAGCGCAGCGTGGCGTACGCGCCTTCGCCGGGAAGTCTGAAGGTGCGGCGCCGCGGTGCTTGGTAGCCGGCACGCGCCAGACCAAGCGCGGTCTGTTTGGCGTCATAGAGCAAATAGTCGCGATTGAAACTGACGCCGTCGTGGGGCTGAAGCAGTCCCATGGTGCGCGCCTCTTCTGCGCTCATCGACACCTTGCCCATCGCCACGCTCATAAAGATGCGTTTGATGTACGGAAATGGATCGGCGTCGTCGGGCAGATCGCCAAGCGCGCGTGCGATCAATTCTTTGCAGCCGCCGCCGGCAGGAATCAGGCCGACGCCCGCCTCCACCAGGCCCATGTAGAGCTCGGCGTGGGCGCGCGCTACCGCGGTTTGCATCGAAACTTCGGCGCCACCACCTAGCGTCAAGCCGAACGGCGCTGACACCGTCGGCACCGAGGCGTAGCGCATGCGCAAACAGGCGTCTTGTAGATTTTTCGCCATCGCCTCGATGGCATCCCATTGCTTGGCTTGCGCTGCCATCACCACCAGAAAAATGTTGGCACCGGCGGAGAATGCGTCACTCGCCTGGTTACCAACCACCAGCCCATCGAAATTTTTCTCCGCTTCGTCGACGCTCCTTTGAATCATTGAGATGATGTCGGCATCGAGCGCGTTCATCTTGGTGTGAAATTCAAGACCGGCGATGCGATCGCCAAGATCGTACAGCGTGGCGCCGTCGTTTTCGAAGACGACTTTGTTTTGCTTTTTGACTTTGGCAAGTTGAAGCGACCGCGCCGACTCCGGCATCAGCGTCGACTTGCCTTTCCAAAAAGTTCCGTCGGCGTAAAATGAGGTGCGGCCCGACTTGAGCATGTCTTTGACCCAGGCCGCCGGGGGCGCGCCCAAACTTTCCATTTTTGCAACCGAGTCGGCCACCCCGAGCGCATCCCAAGTTTCAAACGGGCCGAGCTCCCAGCCGAATCCCCAACGCATACCGCGATCGATGTTGACCAAATCGTCGGCGATTTCGCCGACACGATGGCTGGCATAGGCCAGCGTCGCGTAGGTGACATTGCGCGCCAGCTCGGCGGCACGATCGTCGCCCGCGAGCATTTTTTTGACGCGCTCGCGCACATCCTCGACCGGCTTGGCCGCAGAGACCGACGCGAATTTCGCTTTCGCTTGTGGCCGATACTCGAGCGTCTTGAGATCAAGCACCATGATGCCTTCGGGCGTCTTTTTCATAAAACCGCCGCCGCTCTTGTCGCCGAGCAGCTTCTTTTTGATCATGCCTTCGAGCACCGCAGGCA
>JAHFDU010000457.1 GCA_023248835.1 Myxococcales bacterium
GGCATGGAGCGAGCTGGCATTTTGTCGTCTGGGGCATCCTGCATGGCCTCGGACTCGGCGTGCACAAATTGTGGATGAAATTCTTCGGTGAGCGGAAATCGAGCAGCCCATTTATCGGTGCTTTGAGTTGGCTTGCGACCTTTGTCTTCGTCTGTTTTTGCTGGGTATTTTTTCGCGCGCAAACGCTCTCCGATGCTGCCCTTTGTGTCGGCAAGATGGTAGGCCTGTCCTCGAGCGGCGGAATCGAGTGGTTCTGCGGACCGCTCTGGTTGCTTGGCCCGGCGGTGGCGGCGGCCCATGTCCTCGGCGCCCACTATAGCGAGCAAGCAACGCAAGTAAGGCCGATGCTCGGTCGTTTTGGTCACGCACTGGCGCTCAGCGTTTGGCTGTTCGGCGTCTTTTTTCTGTCGGTCACTCACTCGACCGCGTTCATCTATTTCCAATTCTGATGCCGCCCGACAATCCCAAGCAACCGCGTTTTCGCTTGGTGATTCGGTGCCTTTTGGCGCTCGGGCTCGGGCTCGGAATTTGGGAAATTCTGTTGCGCTCTTTTTTCGTCCCGATTCCCTATCATCACGACCCACAACTCGGTTGGATGCCAAAACCATTCAGTCACGGGATGGTTGGCATTGAGGGGCGCGCCGAGTGTCGGTACAACGAGCGTGGTTTTCGCGACGGCCCAATTGATGCCGCGATTCCCGGGCAACTCCGCATCTTGTGTTTAGGCGATTCCTTCACCGAGGCGCCGCAGATCGCCGTCGAGCACACCTTTCCGCTGCAGCTCCAGTCGCTTCTGCGTGAGCGCGCCGACGCTTCGGTGCGCGTCTACAACAGCGGCCGCTCCGGCACCTCGGTGCCCTACACGCTCGGCTTTGCCTCCGCCTACCGTGAAATCTTTCACCCGGATTGGGTGGTCATCTTGGTCCGAGACGGATGGGATCAGGCGTTCGATCGTACCGAGGAAATTTTTTATGAACCGATCGGCGACAGTTTCGAGATCAAACAACAATGGCACTGGTACGCAATGTCCTCTGCGCTAAGAACTCTCATCGAGTGGCACATTCGCGACTTTGCGGTTTTTCAGCTCGGCAAGCGCCAGTTCCAAGACATTGTCGGCCACACGACTCAACCGGCGACTCCAGCCGCCACCGCCGCGGTCGAGCTTCAGCGCGAACTTCGAGCCATCGATTTTACCGTCGAGCATTGGAGAATTGAGTACCCGCAGCTGGTGATCGTGCACATCCCGTTCGGCGCTGCCGCAATTGCCGGATTGCTACCGCCCTCTCCGGAGGAGCAGGCGCTCGCCGCTGCCTGCCAGCGCCGCAGCGTCGCATTCATCTCGATGCGCGATGTGATCGAACAGGATGCGCGGGTGAGCGATCAACCGCCGTTTGGTTTTTTCAACACCATTCCGTGGGCCGGCCATCCCAACAAATTTGGGCACCAGCTCATTGCCAAAGCGCTCGCCGATTTTTTTCTCGACGGCAAAGCAAAACTTCAAGCCAAGGATCCAAGATGACGCGTAAGGCGTACGTATCTTTCCCCGCCGCTCGCCCTGAGCTTGTGATTCGACCAGCTCAGCATAATCGGTGTGGATTTATGGCCGTTCGTCCTGAGCCTGTCGAAGGACGCTGGCGCTTCGCTCAGGGCGCACGGGTTAGATGCGATTGCCGACGATGAAGCGCTTGCTTCAATCATCGACTGCACCGCTCCTGTGCGGCCTCGCTTGCAGACTGCTCTATCTGCTGCTGGTGCCGCAGCGCATGCCTGAGAACGACGATGCATTCTACTGGGGCACGGCCCGGGCGCTGGCCCAGGGGATCGGCTACGTCTATCACGGGCAGCCGGCCACCGATTGGATGCCTGGCTTTCCGCTTTTTCTCACGCCTTGGGTGTGGCTGTTTCGCGAGAATCTGTTTGCCTGTCGACTGGTGATCGTGGCGCTTTCGGTTGCCACCATTCCGCTTGCGGGCAGGGTCGCAACCGAATGGTTCGGCGCTCGGGTCGGTCGCCTCTTTAGCTGGGTGATCGCGCTTTTTCCGCCCTTCTGGTTCTACAGCGTCTCGATTCTATCTGAGACGCAGGCGATATTCCTGGTGCTGGCGATG
>JAHFDU010000458.1 GCA_023248835.1 Myxococcales bacterium
GCTCGACACCAAAGCCGCCTATTGGGTGAGTTTGAATTCCAGCCCGCTGCTGTGGTCGGCGTTGCGCTCAGACGGCACGGTGATGCCACTGGCGACTGGCGACAGCTACATGGCCAACGTGCTTTCCGACGGCAAATGCGTCTTTTATTCGACCAACAGCGGCGGCTCCGGTCCGATGAGCATCTATCGCGTCCCAGCTCGCACCAACTGATCGGCTGGTGTATAATGGGAAGGGATGATAAAAGCGGAACAGATCCGGCTTCCGACCCAGCAATCAGCCGTCGAAAATAGCCCAAACCACACCATTCCGCTGTCGGTGCCGTCGCTTGGTGGCAACACCCGCCGCTACATCGAAGAGTGCATCGCCACCAATTTTGTTTCTTCGGTAGGACCGTTTGTCGAGCGGTTTGAGCGCGAATTTTCAGCTTACGTCGGCAGTAAATTTGCGGTGGCTTGCTCAAGTGGCACCGCCGCCATTCATGTCGCGTTGCGCCTGCTTGATCTGCAACCCGACGACGAAGTCTTTTTAGCCACTTTGACTTTTGCCGGATCGGTAAATCCAATCTTGTATGAGCGCGGCCGGCCGGTGCTGGTCGATTCCGAGCGCGAAACTTGGAATCAATCGAGCCCGCTGATCATCGCCGAGCTCGAGCGTCGCGCCCGACTCGGAATAAAACAGCCGCGTGCCGTCGAGGCGGTACATCTGCTTGGCCATCCTTGCGAACTCGAAACACTCAGCGCCGCCTGCGATCGTTTCGGCGTGACCCTGATCGAAGATGCCGCCGAAGCGCTCGGCGCTCGCTATATTCGCGGCAAATATGCGGGGCGCCACGTCGGCACCATTGGAAAAATCGGCTGCTTCTCGTTCAACGGCAACAAAATCGTCACCACCGGCGGCGGCGGCATCGTCACCACCGACGACGAGGCGCTGGCGCGTCGCGCCAAGCATCTCACCACCCAAGCGCGGCTGCCGGGCGCCGAATATTTTCACGACGAGGTTGGCTACAACTATCGACTCACCAATCTTTGTGCCGCACTCGGCGTCGCCCAGATGGAGCTATTGCCGCAATTTCTCGAGCGCAAGCGCGCCATTGCCAAGCGCTATGACCGCGCCTTTGCCAATCTGCCGGGAGTGACGGTACCGCCGCGCGCCGACTGGGCGGAGTCGACGCACTGGTACTACACCATTTCGCTTGCCCCAGAATTTAGCCTCGATCGCAAACAGCTGTGGAAGCGGCTCGACCAAGAGCGCATCCAGAGCCGGCCGATTTGGACACCCTTACATCTGATGCCGATTTATGCAAAATACCCTCGCCTCGGCGGAGAAGTCGCCGAATCACTCTACGCCGGGGCACTCAGCCTGCCCTGTTCTTCCGACCTTTCGGCCACCGATCAAGATCGGGTGATCGCTGCTATCACCGCCGCGCTCGCAGCGACCGCGGGTTAAGCGCAACGTTCACTTAAGACCCAAAATTCGTGCATCCTCTAGCTAGCTTGGCGAAGGACGATCCTCGACGGTGCTTCGACTCTGCGCTTCGCGCTCCGCTCAGCATGCACGGTGTGTAAGTGAACGGCCTTGGGTTAACTACTTGATCGGCTCGGTTTTCAACTCCCAGAGCGACTTCGGCTTCCGGACGTGCCCCTGCTGTTGTGAAAATGTAGTGCCGACTTTTTTCATAAACACTTGAAAGGACTTAGTCTGCCTACCCTAACTGCGGAAGTTGGGCTAATTGCTTGACTCCACGCGCTGTACCTTCGATTCTCGATCTTCCGGAGGAATGCATGGACTCTGTCAGGGCCAGTTGTGAACATATCGAAAAGACGCTGGGCAAGAGTCCGGCTTTTCGTCACGTCGACGATGCGCTCTATGTTGTGAAGCAGGGCTCGAGTTACGTGATGATCAGCGTGTTGCCGTCGTCGAACAAAGTCGGCGCCAACCTGAGCGATCGCGTCATCGTGCGCTTGGTGGCGCAAGTGGCGGCGGGGGTTAGGCCCGACCCGGGGCTGTTTCGCCAGCTGCTCACGCTCAATGGCCAGCTGCGCTTCGGCGCGTTTGCCTTTGTACCGGAAGGAAAATTGGTGCTTTTTTGCCACTCGATTTTG
>JAHFDU010000216.1 GCA_023248835.1 Myxococcales bacterium
CAGCGCGCGGCGCAGAAATGGCCGTACAGTGGCGCGAATTATCACAAGACGGCGACGCTAGACTGCGCACCGCGGCCGCGCGTCGATTGAACGTTCCGCTTGCGCGCGCAGCGGAGTACATCGAAAACCACACCGAACTATTTGCGCGCGTGACCCACGAACTCGATGACGAAGCGCGCTTTGGCCGATCCGCGGCACAGCACCAGCGACCGGTAATGAGCTATTTTTTTCTTGGCGTCTGTGCGCTGGTGCACGGCGTCGTCTATCTTTTTTCGCGCGCCGATCCTTCTCCACTCACCACGCTTGACCGATTTGGCGCGTTTTGGCCGCCGGCGATCTTCGAGGACGGGCAATGGTGGCGTCTCGCCACCGCCTGCTTTTTGCACGTCGACGCGCTCCACCTCAGTATGAATTCTCTTGCGCTCTGGGTATTCGGCCCTTTTGTCGAGCGCTTTTGGGGTCGTTTCAAGTTCACGATTTTTTTTCTCGCCACCGGGGTCGGCAGCTTTGCAACTCTGCTGTTCGTGATCTGGCGCGGATGGAAAGAGCCCGAATTTGCGGTCGGCGCCTCTGGCGCAATCATGGGTTTGGTCGGCGGCTCGACCGCGATTTTTCTGCGCGGCGCACGCGAAGTTCGATCGCAAGTCGCTTCGCGTCGGCTGCGCACGATGTTGGCCGCGATTGCGATGCAAGTGGTGTTCGATTTTGCCGTGCCACAAGTGAGTTTCACCGCGCACGCCGGAGGTCTAACCATTGGTTTCTTGCTCGGGCTGATCTTGACCCGCGTCCGCCCGGCGACGAAGCACCGATCTTAAGTTCGCTGTGAGCAGACGGTGAGCTCGTCTAAGGCGTTTCGCTGGCGGGCTCTTTCTCCTTGACTGGCTCCTTGGGCTCTTTGTTCGTCTCGTCGCCCTCCTCCTTTTTGTCGACTATCGCAGCTTCGCCACGCAGCGCCCCCGCCACGTGCGCGGGCATTTCGGCGTGCGGCACTTCGACGGTGGGCGGCGTCGCTTCTCTTGGCGGCGGCGGTGGCGGGGCTTCGCGCTCACGATCGCGATCGCGCGAGTCATCGGCGATCGGCGGCGGTGACGGCACAAGTCCCCCTGGGGGCGAGATATGCACCGTCGGCATCATCGGCACAATCGGCCGCGGCGGAGGAGCGAACGCTGGCGCCGATGGAGACGTCGATGCAGACGGCAAACGCACACCCAGCGGCTCGGTTTTGGAAGCCAAAAAAATCGGCGCGCCCAGGCTGCCGGTGACCTGAATGCCGTAGTAACCGTCGCTGCGCTTGGCCATGTCGAGCATCAGCGTCAGTGATTGCATTTTTTCCTCACGCTTGATGAGGGCATCGCTCGGTTTAAAGCGCACATACAAATGAAGCGAGGAACTCAACACCGGATCACGAAGCTCAATGTTGCCGTCGAGCACCGCCTCGCCGTCGGGCGACTCGGAGAAAAATTTTTCAAATTCGGCGTGTCCCTTGTCGACGATAATCTTGCCCGACATCTTGCCGAGCCGAAGGCTCGGCATGGTAATGCCCATGTTCATATCGCCGGTCGGCGAAAACTGTGCTTTGCCATCGCCAATGGTCCAATTGTCGAGGGCGATTTCGATTTTGCCGTTGGTTTTTGAAACGTCACCGGTCGACTGGTTGCGCAACATCGCTCCCGGCAATCCCTTCGGCGGCGGTGGACGATTGGGTACGGTCAGAGCCGATTTGACGGTCAGAACTCCGGTCGTCGGCAAGCCGATCACCGCCTGCAACGCGGGCAGACTTTCGAGCGCAAAGTCCTTGACCTGCGCGTCGACCAGCGACTCACGGAAGCCTTGGTTGTAGCCAACCGTGACAGTTCCGTTATCAACGATAGCAGAGACACGCACCGTCGGCCGATCCCAGAGAAGCCCCCACATTCCGACGCGCACTTGCAGCTTGTCGATCACATAGCGAGCCACCTTTTCCTGTGGGTTGCTCGGCCGCGTGCGCAGCACCATGTGGTGAGCCGTCGCGCCGAGCCCGGTGAATAGAGAAGTCGACAGATTCTCGATTTGGACATCCATCCCCAGCCCGATCGGCGAAGCACTCGTTTCGGCCGAGAGCTCACGCTCGAGATGCTCTTTGATGCGATCGCGCGGCAGCGAAAGCGCAAACGACACCAGCGCAAAAAAGAGAAAACTCAATGGATAGACCCACCATTGCCAGTGTTTGCGCAACTTGGGCGTCAACGTTTCGACGAACTTCACGTCTTGTCCTCCTTCTTTTTCGCGGCGTCTTTCGACGGCTCTTTCTTTTCCGCCGGCTGATAAGTCACCGCCGTCATCTGCACATCCAAATCCTTGTGTTTGTCATCGCGGGTGCGAATCAATAGATTGGTCACAATCACCATCGAAGATCCGGTCTCGATACGTTTTAGAAAATTGGCGAGCATGTCGATGGTGAGCGGCCGCAACTGAATGTCGACGCTGCGCTCTTCATACTGCGTCCCCACCAGCCGCGGCGGGGCCTCGTTCGACTCGCGAATCTGCACCGAAGTCGCTTTCGCGGCATCTTCCAAATAGCCCTGCAACTTGACCGGTTGACCGAGGCGAGCTTTGAGCAGGCGCGCCTTCTCTTTGTCGCGCAAGTAGACTTCACGCTTGACCTTGATGTCATCGAGCGCGGTTTGCATGTCGGAGGTCTGCTCTTCCAGCGTCGCCAACCCGTTCCAGATGACGAAGCTGCCCACCATCGACACCATGACGCAGGCGGTGATGCCGAGAAGTCCCACCATGGTGCGCTCACGCTGGGTCAGCCGTTCCCATTTGTCTTTTGCGGCATCGATTCCTTTGAGTTGCATTTGCGTCGCCTTTCTAGCTCACAGCTAACAGCCAACAGCTGACAGTTTCAGAACGGAAGGTGCCAGAGTACGGAAGGTGCCAGAGTGCGGAAGGTGCCAGAGTACGAACCTGCCAGAGTGCGGAAGCCGCCGCGGAAACTGACGGAACGAAATTTCCACTCCCTACTCCCGACCATTTGACCACCTTTTTCATCTCTGTAAGCGTTCACGCCCCCTGTCCGTGCACCCTGAGCGGAGCGCAGCGGAGTCGAAGGGCGAAAACAAGTCGAGTCTGCCCTTCGACAAGCTCAGGGCGAGCGGGGCGTGGGAGCGGGGCGTGGGAGCGTGAACGGTTACTCATCTCATCTCTTCTCCTCTTTTTACAATCTTCATCGCGCGGAGCGCGATACCTTCAGTAAACTGTCGACTGTCAGCTGTCGGCTGTCAGCTCTCCTCACAAACACGTATGCGAAATGGTCAGTCCAAACTGTTTCATCTCCGACGGCTTGTCGCCTTTGGGATTGTCGCCGGTCGGTGGCACGGTGATGGTCGAGACCTTGCCTTTCTGAATGTCCTTGAAACACTTCACTCCCGTCTTGGCCGACTCTTTCCACTTGAGTGCTTCAATCAGATCGTCGACCTGCTGCGCACTTTCGGCGTAACCATCGAGGCTGAGCTGCTTGGGCTTGATCTCAAGCGTGCGCACATCGAGCTTGCCCTTGTCCGGTGCGGGAACATTTTTGGAAAGCTCGTCGAGAATGTCAAACGCGGTGAGCTCGGGCAGCGGCGGCACGCCGCCATGCGGTCCTTTGCGCAACTCTTCAGAAATCGCTTTGCCATCGAGTCGCGGCTCGCCAAAAAGCTCCACCGTCTCATTGCGCAGGCGCGCCTCGAGTGCCGCTTCCTGTTTTTTTAGCGTTCGCAGCGATGCCACTGCGTCGAGTGCCCCAAAAACCAGCAGCAGCGCTGCCGCCACCGCCAGGTGCTTGGCCTTGCCGCGCAAAAAGGAGTAGTCGGAACGGTAGCTGAGTTCGCCGCGCCTCAGATTTACTTGCGGCATCGGCTGCGCCACTGCCAGCGCCAATCCCACCGCCGACGAAGCCACCTGCGCCAGGTTGTTGCCGTTCTCCCGGCAGGTCGGTGACAACACTTCGGCGCTCGCCAAATCCAAGCGCTCGACCGATACTTCTAGTTTTTGGCCAATCAGCTCCGCAAACCCGCTTTGCTGCGCCGTACCGCCCGAGATCAACATGCGCGTCGGCGCTTCGTCGCCCTCTTCGCTGTAGGCAGCGAGCGTCTGTCGCAATTCGCGCAAAAGCGGCTTGTATGCCTCGAGCAACAGGCTTGCTTGCGGAGTCATTTGCTCGAGAGAAGTTTCATGCTTGATCTGCTCGGCGACTTCGAACGGCAGCTGCAATTTTTCGGCAAACAAGCGGGTGAGCGCTTCGCCGCCGCGACCAATGGTGCGCGCAAAACGCACCGCACCCTGATGAACAACGCATAGCTGGGTGTGACGATGCCCGAAATCAACCAGCGCGATCGGCTCAGCATCGGAGAACGCCTGTCCACGCAAAGCCGCCAATGCGAGCGCCGGAGCGCCGACCAGACGCGGCTCACAGCCATGTTGCGAAAGTCCAGCAATCAGCGCGCGAACGTCCTGTTTCGGCGCCGACACCGCCAACACCACCGATCCCGTAGCACTCGGCTTGGCTATAACACTGTCGACCACCAAGCTGTCGAGATCGTCCATCACCTGCGACTCGAGTTCAAAACCGAGCACCTGTTCGATTTTTTTCGGATCGGAAAACGGCAGCGGCAAAAGACGAAAAGAGGTGTTGTCACAAAGTGCGGTGGCCGCCATCTCGGCAATCAATTTTTCGTCGCTGATGAGTTGCTCTAGCGTACGCAGTCGCTGGTCGAGATCGCTCTCCTCGTCATGGCGAGGTAACAGACGCAGCTCGAACATTCCGGTCAGCTGGGTTTGACGAAAACCGGCCACCAGCTCGGCCACTTTGACCGAATAGGATCCGAGATCGATGCCAAGAACCGTGTGCGCCATGTTAATCCTCTCTCCAGTAGAGCCAGGTACCTTGTCGATCGTTGGGATCGCTCGACTGGGTGTTTTGATTGGTATGTTGTGTGTCCCATATCGCTCGAACGCGCACCTGGACTTTTTTTTCTCGGCCGCGCTGCACGGTGCCGGTCGACTCGAGACGATAGGTACGCCGCGGTCCGACCTTGATGAGTTGTCCGAGTTTGCCGGCATCGAGCGGAATGCCAGCCATTCCCGGTGGCAGCTGAATCGGCAGCTGCGAATTGCCGGGCAGCCCCAAAACTTTTTTGAGCGCACCCTCCGGGTCAGTGACCCATTGCACAAACTCCTCCTGGGTGTTCATCGGGAATATCTTGGCCATCCCCATGATCTGCTGCGACAACGCCGCCACCGTGTTGTCGTCGAGCAGTTGCGGATTGTTCTGGGCGTCGTCTTTGGCCGAGGCGCGGATGATCGCGGCCATCAGCGGCCAGTTGTCGGGAATGATCGCAGTGACGTTGACTTTGCAACTGCCGTAAACGGTGAACATCGAACCGAACGATCCCCAAAACTCGTCGACCGCTCCACGCACCAGTTTGACCTCTTCGGCCGAGTCGTAAAAATTGTTGCGCGCCTTGTACGCGTCGCGACCGCTGTCGTAGCGATAATCTTCGCCCGCTGAGCTGGTGTTGGGAGTTGTCCCCGGAATCACCGGTTGAAAACGCGACTCATCGACGTCGGCCCAGTCAAGCAACGCGCGCGTGACGTCAAGACGAGCATTGTCATCGCGCGTGTTGTCGTCGCGATCGATGGCGTGGCCTTCCGCGTCGAGCGGACCAAAAAGTCGGTTGTAGCGCGGCGGCCAGAACAGCGCGTCCAAAATTTTGTACATCCCCTGCTGGCGCGCACCGTCATTGAGTCCACCACCACAGTTGAGATTGAGTCGCCCATCGTCAGACGACATCTCGACATCAAAGCTGGCCTCTTTGCCCACTCCCATGCCTTTCATTTGGGTGACATCGACGCCAAACATTCCGGCCAGACCCTGGCGCTCATCGTCGGGACCGCCAAACGCGCGCAGCAGATAGGGCGAAAATTCGCTAATCTGAATGTCGCCGAGCTCTTTGCGGTGGGCGTCGAGCACCGACTGTTGCACTTTGATGAGCAGGCGCGAAAGCTGAATACCGGCGCGCGCCAAATACTCGGCGCGCAATTGATCACGCGCGTTGGCGGCGGCCTCCAAATCGACGCGCGCGTTATAGGCAAAATCGCTGACGATCGCGCCCAAAATCGCCAGCGTCACCGCCACAATAATCAACGCCACGCCACGCTGGCGGGAGGGGACGGACTTAACAACTTTACATCTTGAGCGCTCTAACGTTGCTCTGTCAGTCTTTTTGGGCATTTGCGCAGTTGTTAAGTTGTTAAGTCCGTCCCCCATCAGTCAACCGCTTTCAGGTTGAGCGCCTCTTGCATCATGACGCGCACCACCGTCTGGAACGGCACCTCTTGGCCGCGCTCGTCGCGCACCGTCAGGGTGATTCGTATCCGCGACGGCAGTCGATCGGGCTGGCCATCGGCGCTGGTGGTGACCCACTCGTCGCGCCACTGTTTGTCGCGCGCGTCGTAGTAGTCGAGTTTGAGCCGCACCACGTCATCGCACACCATATTGGTCTCGCCCGCGGCTTCTTCTGGTTTCAGGTTCGACAATCGCCGGGTTTCCCGACGGTAAAGATTGTGTTTGCGCGAGTCGTCGCGATCGCGGCCGCCAAAATAGAGCACCTGCGCGGTATCGCTCTCGGCGACATCTTCATAGAGCCGCTGGTGGCCAAAATAGGAAAAGCGCAGCTCGTCGATGTCAGATCGCCGCTTCCCCATGAAGAACGTTCGCCGCTCCGGCAGCGTGGTGTCTTCGTTTTGCGACAAATAGGCCATCGACACTTCGCGCGCCATCCGCTCAAGCGCAATCCGCACCGTTCGATAGCGCCCCGCCTGCGCCTCGACCGCAGCTTTGGTCTTGATCGTGCTGGAAAACGAACTCCACACCAGCGTCGTCACGGTGGCGACAATACCAACCGCAATCA